>JAIXUZ010000246.1 GCA_027483285.1 Bacteroidota bacterium | reverse complement strand
ACTACAGCCACCTGCGTTTCTTAAACACATACAGTGTGCCTAGCGATGAGGCTATCATTAGCAAAATGGCTAGTGGGTAACCGAATGAGAAGCTAAGCTCGGGCATTGATTTGAAATTCATGCCGTAAATGCTGGCTATTAAGGTAGGGGGCATAAACACTACCGATACTACGGTGAATATTTTGATTATTTTATTCTGCTCGATATTGATTAAACCAAGGAGGGTATTTTGCAGGTATTCAAGCCGTTCGAAGCTAAACGATGTATGGCCTAAAAGCGAGTTAATGTCTTTGATAATTACGCGCAAACGCTCCTGGTGTTGCTTAGGGAATATGTAGCTGCGCATAAGTGCCGATACGGCGCGTTGTTTGTCGATGATACTTTCGCGCATTAAAATAGTACTCTCCTGCAGGCGGGTAATTTGTAAAAGGGCTTCTTCGCTGGCGCTGGTGCCAAGGGTAACTGTTTTGCCAATAGCGTTAATTTCTTTAGCTACAAGCTCTAGTTGGTCGGCATCAAGGTCAATACGGGTTTCGTAAATGGTAACCATCACCTGGCCTCCTTCTTCAAAAAGCTGGCTGTTGGCCTTTATTTTGCGCACGGTTTCGGCAAAGGTTTTAATGTCGGCATTGCGGTAAGTAAACAGCAGGCGGCCTTTTAACACCATCGATACGTTTACGTCTTTAAAGCCATCGCCATCGGCAACTAAAAAGTTAGAGTTGGCGTGGATAGTATCTTCATTCTCAAAATAACGCGAAGAACTCTCAATTTCCTGTGCTTCTAACGGATTTTGAAAGGTAATGCCGAAGTGTGATTCTACGGTTTCAATCTCTTCGGGGGTAGGGTAGTGCAGGTCAATCCAGATAATAGAATCCCTGTCGAGTACGCTTAACTCGGTTAACCCAACTGATTTGTGTACAGTCCGGTCTGTGCCTGTATGGAAAATCCGCAACACAATGTATGCCCTTGTTATGAGCGGAGCGAAGGTAGTTAAAAATGAAAAACTAAAAACTAAAAATGATAGATGAGGAATATAGGCTTGTGGTTAATATTGTAGAATTACTTGGCAAAGCTGGCTTTTTTCTGTTTCTTCATTGATTTTTTATACTGCCTGTTCATCTTTCTGTTGGGCACAAGCAAGTCCATTATACTGCCGTCAGAATAGGTGCCGGGCTTTAAGGTTTCAATAAATTTACGCTCGTATTTATTAGCTATTGGGGTAATATATTTTTTCAATGCTGTTAAAGCCGTATCGTACGCCGATTGTTCATATCCACAGCCGGGGCACCAATAGTCTTTAAAAGTATATTCATTATCGGTACTATACTCAATCATATAAGTAGTTCCATCGTTGCCATTTCGCCAGTTAATACTGTCGGCAGGTGGTATTTTGTGTATCTCCTGCCCAATAAAAAACTCACCAATCAGTTTTGCTGTGTCTGCTGGCAAACGATATGTTTTATATACAAACTTTTTCTTATGTGCGCCATACTCATTCTGCTTTATAATCTTATCAAAATAGAATGAAACAGAACCTTTATAAAGATTGTCCTTATTGGTTGAGATAGACAATATCATACCCTCATGCGCAATACGGAACGATACAGAATCTTCACTATTCATTATATCAGGCAGGTGCATTTTTGCCAAATGTTCTTTATGCCATTTGTACCATCCTGTAGTATCGCCATCTTTATATGTTTTAACATAGATGTGGCGGCTTTGCGAAATAGCCATCCCACTGCTAATCATCAGCAATAAAAATAGTATGGGCTTTATCAGCTTCATGTAATTCAAAGATAAGGCTTTATAAATAATCAATTTTGAATTCTGAATTATGCATTTTGAATTCTAACTTTGTCCCATGTCAGCCGCAAAACAACGCATAGACGAGCTAACCGATACGCTCAACCACCATAACTTCCTTTACTATCAGGAGGCAGCCCCTGCTATATCAGACTATGAGTTTGATATGATGCTGGAAGAGCTTACTAAACTGGAGAAGGAACACCCCGAGCTGATGCGCATGGATAGCCCTACGCAGCGGGTGGGTGGCGGCATTACCAAAGAGTTTAAAACGGTAGCGCATAAGTACCCTATGATGTCGTTGGGGAATACGTATAGCTTCGACGATTTGCAGGAGTTTGACAACCGTGTGCGCAAGCAAATTGGTAACGATTTTGAATACGTAGCCGAACTTAAAATTGACGGTTGCGCCATAGGTATTACCTACAAAAATGGGCACCTATACCAAGCCCTTACCCGTGGCGATGGTACCCAGGGCGATGATGTTACCACCAACATTAAAACCATCCGCTCTGTACCCTTAAAACTAATAGGAGAGGGCTGGCCCGAAGAGTTTGAAGTGCGTGGAGAGGTATACTACCCGCTGGATGTTTTTGAGAAGCTGAACAAAGACCGCGAAGAGATAGGCGAGCCTGCCCTGGCAAACCCCCGCAACGCGGCTGCCGGCACGCTCAAAATGCAGGATTCAGCAATAGTTGCCAAACGCAAGCTGGAAGCCTTTTTATACTTTTTGTATGGCGAGGATTTGCCTTACAAAACCCATTGGGAGAGTTTGCAGGCAGTAAAATCGTGGGGCTTTAGGGTTAACGAAGCCGCGGCACAGTGCAAAGATTTGGATGAGGTTAAAGCCTTCATCAACAAATGGGAACACGAGCGCCACAACCTTAATTTTGAAATTGACGGTATTGTCATCAAAGTAAACAGCTACCAGCACCAGCGCAATCTGGGCTTTACAGCTAAGAGTCCGCGCTGGGCCATAGCCTATAAATACAAGGCCGAAACTGCATCTACAGAGTTGTTGGGTATAGAATACCAGGTGGGCCGCACGGGTGCTATTACACCAGTGGCTAAGCTTCAACCTGTTGCTTTAGCGGGTACAACGGTGCGCAACGCCAGCCTGCACAACGCCGACCAGATTGAGAAGATTGGCCTGCGTATTGGCGATACCGTTTTTGTGGAAAAAGGCGGCGAAATTATCCCGAAAATTGTAGGAGTTGATTTACCTAAGCGCCCCGCCGATGCAAAGCCTGTGGTATACGCTACGCATTGCCCCGAGTGTGGTGCGGAACTAATCCGAAACGAAGGCGAAGCCAAGCATTTTTGTCCTAACGAAGATGGTTGCCCGCCGCAGATAAAAGGCAAGATAGAGCACTTTGCCGGCCGTAAGGCTATGGATATTGAAGGCCTGGGCAGCGAAACAGTAGAGCTGCTTTTTAACAGCATGCTGATTGGTAATATTGCCGATGTTTACGACCTGACAAAACCGCAGGTAATGCAGCTGGACCGTATGGCCGATAAGAGCGCGCAAAACCTGATTGATGGTATTGCAGCATCAACACAAATACCGTTTGAACGTGTACTATTTGCCTTGGGTATTCGTTATGTAGGCGAAACGGTAGCCAAGAAACTGGCCTATAATTTTAAAACAATAGAGGCGATAGAAGCTGCATCGTTTGAGGAGTTGAATGCAGTGAACGAGATTGGTGCTGTTATAGCCCGCTCGCTCCGCGATTGGCTTGATAACCCCAAGCACCAAGATATAATAAGCAGGCTAAAAACAGCAAGTTTACAGTTTACACTAAGCGAGGATAAAATGCAGCCTGCATCGGATAAACTGGCGGGGCTTACTTTTGTAGTATCGGGCACGTTTGCTAACTACAGTCGCGATGGCATTAAAGAAACCATAGAGCGTAATGGGGGTAAAGTATCGGGCTCGGTATCGGGCAAAACAAGCTATGTAGTTGCCGGAAACGATATGGGCCCTTCAAAACTTGAAAAGGCCCAGAAATTAGGGGTGAAGATTATATCGGAAGAAGAGTTTACCTCAATGCTTAGTTAGCCTTTGGCTGGTCAACGGTAAGCAGTTTTGATGTGTCAAACCCTAAACTTTTGGCTTTGTCTATCAAACTTTGATAAACGGCGGCATCCATTTGTGGTGTCCGGCTCAGTATCCACAGGTAATTCCTGTCGGGTGTGCCAATCAATGCATATTGGTAGTTAGCCGTATCAAGGTCAAGTATCCAGTAATCGCCGCCAAAGGGCCAAAAAAAGTAAACCTTTAGTTTGCCGGGGCCTTTAACCTTAGCAAATCCGGTAGCTTTTTTCAGTTTGCCTTGTAGAGTTTTGTCGTAGCCTTTGTTTTCAACCCGCAGATTGCCGTTTTTCTTAAGGCTGTAAGTGGCTGTAACACCTACAAGTCCGCGTTCAAAAATATGGTTAAAGCGGGCAACCTCGTACCAAGTGCCTAAATAACGGTTAACATCAACGTTTTGTATAGTATTCATAGTTTGTGCTTGCGTTAAATGGCTTATAGCCAATACAAAGGTTAAAAGAGTTAATCGAACCATGTTTAATGTATTACTTATTTATATTCATTCATTTGCATTAGTAAAATGCTAAACCCCATTTTATCAGCCTTACTAACAAGTGTGTTGTATGTATTGTTTTTCATGGTGTTACTGCGGCTCAAAATCCAAAGGTACTTACGGTCGGGTGTGCCCAACATACAGTATTGCATTTTTTCATCAATGGCTAATATAATGTATTTGCCGCCTATGGGCCCATTAAAGCGCCCATCGCCGGTATAGGTCAGGTTGCTTTTTATTTTTACAGATTTACCACTGGCTTTATTGCCTTTAAGGGTTTCTTTTAGCTTATTATCGCCTTTGCGTACATAGGTTATGGTAACATTATACAAGTCGCTGTCTACAGGGTTAGGTATGCGACTAATCTCGTACCAGGTGCCTGCAAAAGTTTTAAGGCTAATTTCTCCTGCCGATTTTAAATCGGGTAGGTCTGTGGTATTTGCCTGTGCCTGCAGCCCGCTTATGGTTAAGGCTGCAAACAGTATTATAAGGCTGTATAGTTTCATAGTGGTTTGTTTTACAATAAGCAGAACTGTTGTTTTTTTTAAAATGTTCATTTTGATGTATTTTTATGATAGGATTTGCTTTCCAATTAATTAACTATCAACCGTCAACTGCAAACCGTCAACTACTTTTTCTTGTCTTTCTTCTTAGTGTTTTTCTTCTTTGTTTTGGGCTCTTTTTTTGTGAATAGTTTCTCCAGAAAATTCTTTTTATGCTTTGTACCCACACTGTTTATTGCAACCGAGTTGTCTAATCCTTGCAATAGCGATTTGGTAGTAGATTCCGTTATGACCTCGCCTATAATTTGCCAGATATTTATGTTAGGGTCGTTTAGCAGCCCGTCAATTTCAATGCGGGTTGATATTTTATCCTCTTTTTTATTCTTAAAAAACCAAGCCCCAAAATCAATCCAGCGCTCCCGCTTTTTGGTTTTCTTATTTTCGTCTTTTTCCGTTTTACGGTCAAATATATCCAGTTGCTCAATCACTGGTTT
>JAIXUZ010000261.1 GCA_027483285.1 Bacteroidota bacterium | reverse complement strand
TTTTATTTACATTATGTTTACTAATACTTGCTGTTGCTGTAAGAAAGCATAGCAATAGTGGCAAAAAAGCAGGTGCTTTTTTTATAATAAAATTAAGAACACAAGGTAAAAAGTAAATAAAACTTACATTAGTGGCGATACCCTTAGTTAGCAGGTAATTGTATATACAATTGAGTTAAAATTATTCTGTTGCAGGTAAACAATACAAGTAGTAGTTTTCGCAGAAAAATAATTAGCCCTTAAGGCAGGTTGTTTTTTACTACCACAAAGTGAACTAAGTACTTAGGCGATTTATTATCATTGTCACGTTGGTAAAGCGCTTCTTTTATAATAGTATCTGTAGGGGTATAAATAAACTCCTGTTCTTTCTCTAAATGGCTATAGCTAAAAGGCTCGCTTTGTTTGCCATGCAATATAAAAGTGGTATAGCCGCGTTGCTCGTAAGTGCCATGGTACTCGTGCTTGCCCTTGCGTTTTTGGGTAACGGTATAGGTTTTATCATCCCTGAAAACTATGCTGGTGCGCATCATCAAACTATCAGGGTCTACAGCGTATAATACAACGTTAGCCTCTTTTGCAGGGCCTGAGCAGGCTACAAATAAAATAACAAATAATGCGGGTAACAGGGTTTTCATAATACAATATTACAATTACTTTTTATTGGCTGATTAATATCATTTTTATTGCCACACCCCTAAGCTAATTTTGCCCTGTGTTAATAGCAGAAGAACCGATAGTAAAGGGGGCAAAGGTTAAAGAAAAGCTTTGGTGTTATCATTGCGGGCAAGAGTGCCGCACAACTGATATAGTTGCCTATGATAAGCATTTTTGCTGCAATGGTTGTAAGTCGGTATACGAGATACTGGATAGCAACAACCTTTGCAACTACTACGACCTTAATAACGACGGCGCACCCGGTACTACGCAGAAAGTGCCTGTGTACGAGGGGCGCTTTGCTTACCTTGATGATGCTAAAATAAAAACACAGTTGATAGAATTTACCGATGGTAAACAAACATCGGTATCGTTTTTTGTGCCGGGCATACACTGTACATCATGCATTTGGCTGCTAGAGAATATGCACAAGCTGCACAAAGGCTTTATACGTTCGCAGGTAAATTTTTTAAAGCGCACGGTAAGCCTTACCTATAATGAGGGTGAACTAACGCTGCGCAGGGTGGTAGAACTGTTAACATCAGTAGGCTACGAACCCCATATAGACATTGCCGATTTAGAGCAAAAGCAACAGAAGAAAACCGGTAAGGAACTTTGGTATAAAGTAGGTGTAGCTGGCTTTTGTGCGGGTAATATTATGATGCTTAGCTTTCCTGAATATTTTGCGGGAGAGGGCAATGTAAGTGCCGATTTGCAACACACTTTTAGTTACCTAAGCCTTGGCTTATCAATACCTGCGGTATTTTACAGTGCCTCGCACATATTTGTGTCGGCCTACCATGGCTTGAAGCAAAGGGTGCTAAATATAGATTTTCCAGTATCGCTTGGCCTTGCTATAACCTTTATACGCAGTGTTTACGAGATACTATGGCATGTAGGGCCAGGCTTTATGGACTCGCTATCTGGCCTTATTTTCTTTTTGCTGATAGGCCGTGCTTTTCAAAGTAAAACGTACCAAACCCTATCGTTTGAGCGCGATTTTAAATCGTACTTCCCTGTATCAGTAATGCTTAAAAAAGATGGAGTTGAGAAAAGTGTTCCTATATCAGAACTTAAAATAGGCGACAATATAGTAGTGCGCAACCACGAGGTTATTCCGGCTGATGCATTATTACTATCGCCCTTGGCTACTATTGATTATAGTTTTGTAACGGGCGAAGCTGTGATAAACGAGCGCCATAGCGGAGAAACAGTGTATGCAGGCGGAAGGCAACAGGGGCCGGCTATAGAGCTGAAGATAATGAAAGAAGTATCGGCCAGCTACCTTACCCGCTTATGGAATGACGAGACTTTTACCAAAGCTGATGAGGAAGGCGGAATAACTAAGCTGGCAAACAAAGCAGGGCAGTATTTCACTGTTTTGATTTTGCTAATGTCGTTTGGGGCAGCAGCCTATTGGTGGCCCAATGTGCATAAAGCAATGGATGCGTTTATTGCTATCCTTATAATATCGTGCCCATGTGGGTTGGCACTAACATCGCCCTTTGCATTAGGCAATGCTATGCGTATGGTGGGCAAAAACAAACTTTATCTGAAAAACGCACAGGTGCTGGAGCACCTATCGGCAATAAACTGCGTGGTATTTGACAAAACAGGAACCATAACCCAAAGCCGCGAAGCGCAGGTGGATATTTTACCCTTACGCGGTAAAGCTATTGATGATAACGAGTTTAAGCTTATACGCTCTGCGGTGCGCCACAGTGCCCATCCGCTAAGCAAAATTGTAAACGACTATTTAAAAGGATATGTTTACTATGAAGTGGAACATTTTGTGGAAGAGCCGGGGAAAGGCATTACGGCTGAAGTAAATGGTATAACTATAAAAGCAGGTTCGGCGCAGTTTATAGGTATTGAGGTGGCTGATAACCAAAACAATTCGGCTGTATATATTGCCATAAATGGCCAGGCGGTATGTTCATTCAACATAAAAAATAATTACCGCGATGGGCTTGAAGATTTGGCCCATTACCTTGGTAAAAAGTATGCGGTATATATTGTGTCGGGCGATAACGACAGCGAGCGGAAAGAGCTGCGCACATTGTTTGGCAGCAAAACAAAAATGTATTTTAACCAAAGCCCAAGCGATAAGCTGGAGATAATAAAAAATCTACAGGCTGAAGGTAAGCGGGTGTTGATGATAGGCGATGGGTTGAATGATGCAGGCGCTTTAAAACAGAGCAATGTTGGCATTGCGGTGTCTGACAATATCAATAATTTTTCGCCTGCCTGCGATGCTATACTTGATGCTGCATCATTCTCAAAAATACGTGGGTTTATCAATTATTCGCACGCGGTAAAATGGGTTATTATTACGGCCTTATTAGTATCGGGGGCATATAATGTAGTGGGGGTTATTATTGGCGCGCAAGCCATCCTTTCTCCGCTAGTAGCAGCCATATTAATGCCAATAGCATCTGTTAGCGCCATTATTGTTGCCGTCTTAGGCACCGGTATTTTCTCAAGGCTAATTAGCCGTTAAGTTTTTTTTCCAAATAAGCATATAGGCAATTGATTGAAAACATGATATATATCATGTTTCAGGCTGATGCACATCATTTATCCCCCCTTAGTCCAAAGCTACTTTTGCTAGTGTAAAAAACCACCTGAAAATGAGCGTGATAATAGTATTAATAGGGGTTAGTGTAACAGTGGCTGTAGGCTTTTTAGCTGCCTTTTTATGGGCAGTAAAAGGTGGCCAGTTTGAGGATGATTACACCCCATCGGTCCGCATACTTTTCGATGACGAAAAAATCAATTCAGAAACTACTGATAAACAATTATAACCATGGAATTAGAGAAATTTGAGTACGACAACCGGATAGTCAAAAACTTTGCATTTGCATCGGTTTTCTGGGGCGTAATAGGCATGCTGGTGGGCTTGTTGGCAGCTTTTCAGATGTATTACCCCGCATTAAATTTTAACCTGCCCTTTACCACGTTTGGTCGTATAAGGCCACTGCACACCAACGCAGTGATTTTTGCGTTTGTGGGCAACGGTATTTTTGCCGGGGTTTATTACTCATTGCAAAGGTTGCTCAAGGCACGTATGTTTAGCGATGTATTGAGTAAAATAAATTTCTGGGGTTGGCAAACAATTATTCTATTGGCCGCAATAACACTACCCTTAGGTTTAACAACAGGTAAAGAATATGCAGAGCTTGAGTGGCCTATTGATATTTTAATAACCCTTGTTTGGGTTGTATTTGGTATCAATATGGTAGGTACCATTATTAAACGCCGCGTGCAGCACTTGTATGTGGCTATATGGTTTTACTTAGCCACGTTTGTTACCGTAGCGGTATTGCACCTTGTAAACTCTTTTGAGTTGCCTATAAGCTTGTTTAAAAGCTACTCTTGGTACGCGGGTGTGCAAGACGCCCTGGTGCAATGGTGGTATGGCCACAACGCGGTAGCGTTTTTCTTAACTACCCCTTACTTAGGTTTGATGTATTATTTTGTGCCTAAAGCAGCAGGCAGGCCGGTATACTCTTACCGCCTTTCTATCATCCACTTTTGGGCTTTAATTTTCTTATACATATGGGCTGGCCCTCACCACTTATTATATACCGCTTTGCCAGACTGGGCGCAATCATTAGGCGTTGTATTCTCTATTATGCTGATATTCCCATCGTGGGGAGGTATGATAAACGGGCTTTTAACACTGCGTGGAGCCTGGGATAAGGTGCGCGAAGATGTAGTATTGAAATTTATGGTAGTGGCTATTACCGCATATGGTATGGCAACTTTTGAAGGCCCAATGCTATCGCTTAAAAACTTTAATGCAGTAGCCCACTTTACTGATTGGATTATTGCCCACGTACACGTTGGTGCCTTGGGTTGGAATGGTATGTTAACCTTTGGTATGCTGTATTGGATGATACCACGATTATATAATACT
>JAIXUZ010000173.1 GCA_027483285.1 Bacteroidota bacterium | reverse complement strand
AGCGAATATGCTAAGGTTGTTGTTTTGCATGGCATTACAGGCCATAAGCACCCTGTTTTGCTCAGTAATGCAATGGGCGGCACGTTGTTTTAACACACCGTTTAATTCGGCTTGGGCAATGTGCAGGGGTACGGCGCAAAGGTTGGCATAGCTGTGTTTTTTGTTGATGATGGCTAAGGCCTCTTCGCACTCCGCTTTGCGCTGGTTATAAGCCGAATGGATAAGCGAACGCGGCTTGTTGGTATTCATTATAACCAAAGTATAGTTTCCAAAATCAACAGGAATATATTCATACTCCAGTGTTTCGCAATTAAGCTTAATGGCGTGGCCTGCTTTGCCCATAGCCACAGCAAACTGGTCCATAATGCCGCAGTTAACGCCAATAAAATTATTCTCTACCTCGCGCGCCATTATGGCAATATCTTGCTTGTTATAAGTGCTTATTTGCTCTTCGTTTAACAATGCAAAAAGTGTTACCACCTCTACCGATGCTGACGATGAAAGCCCGGAACCAATGGGTAAATCGCTGTCAAACAACATATCGTACCCACCCATTACAACTCCTTTTTGGCGAAGCAGTTCTATGCAGCCAATGGCATAATTTGCCCACCTGTTTTGCTCGTTATAAACGTTCGCTTCATTAGGCCACAACAGGTAGTTCCCTTCAAAGTTTGTTGATTGAATGGAGATAACACTATCATTGCGTTTACGAATGTGTAGTTTAGTGCCCAGGCTAATAGCGGCGGGCAATACAAAGCCCCCGTTGTAGTCAATATGTTCTCCTATAAGGTTTATGCGGCCGGGGCAAAAATAGGTATTGAAGGGCAGGCCTTTTTCTTCAAAACCATTAGCCAGATTATAAGACATTTTTAACTTCTTCTATTTTTTCGCGCAGCAAAGCGGCTGAATGTTCTAATGAATTGGGATTAGTGGCAACGCCTACACCCATTTCTGACGAGGCATACCATTTAATTTTATCCTTATCGCGAAGGGGCGGGTAAAACTCTATATGAAAGCGGTAAAATTCGTGCGCAAACTCATCGCCACCTTTGTTTACAGGTGCCTGGTGGGTAACCATCATATAGGGGAATGGCCTGTCGTACACCTTATCAAAAGCAGCGGTAATAAGCTTAAGCACCTCGGCCAAACAGGTAACGTGCTTAGGGGTAAAACCGTTAAGGTTTACTGTTTGGTCTTTGGCTACTACAAACACACCAAAGGGATAATCGGTAAAGTAAGGCAGGTAGGCAATAAACAAATCATTCTCAAACAAAATGCGGCGGCCATCTTCGCGCTCTACTTTGGTAATAACATCAAACAGGTTGTAGCCTTCGGTGTGGAAATACTCTATGCAATTTGCTATTTCGAGTTCTATTTTTGGCGGCACCCAAGAGAAGGCATAGAGTTGCCCATGTGGGTGGCTCATGGTAACACCTACTTCTTCGCCACGGTTTTCAAACGGAAAAACGTATTCAATTTTAGGGTCGGCGCTAAGGGCGTTGTTGCGCTCTATCCAAACCTCTATAATTTGTGCAATATGCGCTATGGTAAAGCTGCCAAAGGTGGCGTTGTGGTTGGGTGAATAAAGTATCACCTCGGCCTTGCCATAAGCTTCTTTTTGCTTGTATAGGGGGTGTATATAATACTCATCAACAGGTAAAGGGTTTTCCTTAAGTACAGGAAAATCGTTATCGTATACCAGTATGTTATAATCGTTAGGAACCTGCGCGCTACTGGGGCAAAATGGGCATACACCTTTTGCCAGCGTAGGGCGGTTTTGCCTTGCTGCCGAGTGTATTACCCAGGTATTTAGCAGTGGGTTATAGCGTAGTTCTGACATGGTTACAAATATAGTGGATAGTAGGTATTGAAAAAGTAACTTAAAAGCTAATTACGCGGCTATGGGGTCGCCAAAAATTTCGGCAAGCCTGGACAAAGTCATAGGCTTTGCCATATAGTTTTTTACCAGGCCTGTTTCCATGGCACGCTTAACATCTCGGTCGTCGGGCGATGAACTAACCATGTATATAATTACCTCTGCAGAAAGTGTGGGTTGGAGCTTTTCAAACTCATGTAAAAAATCCCACCCGTCCATAATGGGCATATTAATATCCAGTAAAATAATTTGGGGTATACCAAGGCCCGATAGATTGGCATCTTTTAAGGCCTGTAGGGCGTCGGCACCGTTTGGGAACGAAATTACCTGATTGCAAAAACTGCGCAGGCCAATCAGCTTTTTAATGCTGTATACATATATTGAATCATCATCAACAATGTAAGCTGTAGAGGCTATATCCATCACAAAAACAGCTAAAAAATAATTTTGAAAGTGCTACCCACGTTGGGTTCGCTTGATACTTTTATTTCTCCCCCCAGCGCTTCTACTTGATTTTTGGTAATAAACAGGCCAACCCCGCGAGCATCTGGATTACCATGAAAGGTGTTGTACATACCAAAAAGCCTTGGGCCGTATTTCTCAAGGTCTATGCCCCGGCCGTTATCCTGAATGGTAACAGTGGTGCGCCCGTCTTTTGTTTCAGTAAAAACATGAATGTAAGGAGCCCTATCGAAATGACGGTATTTAATGGCGTTTGTTGTAAAATTTAGCAGGATACTTTCCAGGTATGATGGTACCGATTCTATTGTTTTGCAATTAGAAAAATCGCACACAATGGTGGCCCGGCTTTCCTTAATATCCTGTTGTAAAACAGTAAGTATTTTAGAATAGACCTTATCAAAATCCAACAACTCCTTTTTAAGGGATTTGGCTGTTTGTATCTGGACAATCTGATTGAGATTGTTAATGGTTTCGTAAAGGGTGTGCCCCAGCCTTTTAACAAAACCGGTCATTTCTAAACGCTCTTCCTCTGTATCAGCCTCTTCTAAAATTTCAGTAACTTTAATAAGGTTGCCGCTATGCGCGCGCAGGTTGTGGGTAACAATATGGGCAAAGTTTAGCAGGCGCTTGTTTTGCTCTTCAATAATAGCATAGCTTTTATGCAGTTCTTCTTCTTTTTGCTTACGCTCTGTAATATCCTGTGTTACACCCCTAACGCAAATTGCTTTACCCTCGCTATCCAGCACAGGCTCGGCCCTGGCATACACCCATTTTACAGTACCATCGGGTAAAATAAGACTGTGTTCCATTTCGTAGCTTTTACCTTGGTAAAAACACTCTTCCAGGCGCTTAACAATCTCTTTCCATTCCTTATCTGTAACCATATCCTGGCTTATTTTAACAGCAGGGGTGTTTCCCTTTTCAAAGCCATAAATTTCATACCCTGAATCGCTCATATAAGTAACATCGCAGCCCGGGGTAAACTCCCAAGCCGCAATTTTTGCAATCTTGCCCGACTCATTCAATAAGTACTCAGACCGCTCTAACTCTTTACGCAGGGTGATTTTAGAGTGCCTGTCGATAATAACACCCGACATATGAATGGCTTTACCATTAATATTGCGCCTGGCAGAGCCCGATGTTTCGAACCACTTATACTCCCCACCTTTGGTTTTAAGCCTTATTTCT
>JAIXUZ010000366.1 GCA_027483285.1 Bacteroidota bacterium | reverse complement strand
TGTCCATCTTTTTCATATCTATAGGGTAAAATTACAAACTACAATTGGGTTATGGGCATTGTTAGCAGGTAAATATGAACAAGGTTGTGTACTTTTGTACCTTATGTTACAAACCGCCACCACCGCACAAGCATTGCCCCTTATGGAACATTTTTATACCATACAGGGCGAGGGTGCTAATACCGGGCAGGCCGCGTACTTTTTGCGCTTGGGCGGTTGCGATGTTGGCTGCGTGTGGTGCGATGTGAAGGAAAGTTGGGATGCCGATGCCCACCCCAAGGTGGCTATTGCCGAAATGGTTAAGTGGATAAAAGACACCCCTGCACCCAATGTGGTTATTACCGGCGGCGAACCATTAATGCACGATCTTACGGAACTTACCGAAGCTTTAAAAGCGGCAGGTTTGAAGGTGTGGATTGAGACATCGGGTTCATCGCCTATGAGTGGGCAGTTTGACTGGATATGCGTATCGCCGAAGAAGTTTAAGGCCCCTTTGCCCGAAGTTGTAGCCCAAGCCGATGAGCTTAAGATTGTGGTGTTTAACAAAAGCGACTTTGACTGGGCCCGCCAGCACGCTGCTATGACTAAACCGGGCTGTAAGCTGTTTTTAGCACCCGAGTGGGGCAAAGAAAAAGAAATGCTGCCGCTGATTGTAGAGTACGTAAAGGCGCACCCGCAATGGCAAATATCGTTGCAAACGCATAAGTATATGGCTATTCCTTAAGCATATATTGGTCAATATAAACTTTGTATTTAGCAATACAATAGTTCATAAAATGCCTGTATTTTCTATTATCGCTTTTACTGTTCCTGCTATTTACCACATTCATGCTAAAGAATAATTTATAGCCTTTGTACTTATAATTATAATCAGTGTAGGTTATTATGTTTTTGGTAACGGTGTCAAATAATGTATCAGATTTATTAACTGTTTTGGTGCCAATATATAGTAGCGAATCTTCAAACGGTATATCAGGTCCGGGCCAAAATGCGGAGTTATAATCGCACATAAATTCGATACTTTTCTTTTGTTTTTCTTTACTTAATCCATATGGTGATGGATCTAAATCATAGCTATTAATAAAGTATCCAATACCTATAAATGGCTTGTAGCCTTTAACCTCCATATATCCACAAAAATTGCCATAAATAGTATCCCTTTGCGAGAAGGCAGGCAAGTTAAGTATCAATAAAATAAAAAGAGAAATGATTTTTAGTTTCATTAAGGATTCAAACGGCTTATAGTCCATTTGGTTCCTTCCAGGGTATATAAAAACCTATCGTGCAGGCGGCTTGGGCGGCCCTGCCAAAACTCTATAGCGGTAGGTATAATAAGGTAGCCACCCCAATGCGGCGGGCGTGGAATGGTTTGCCCTTCGTATTGTTTGGTTAGCTGTGCGGTGCGCTCTTCCAGGGCTTCGCGGCTTTCCAGCACCTCGCTTTGGTTAGATGCCCATGCGCCTATCTGGCTTTCGCGTGGGCGGGTAGCAAAATATTCGTCGCTGGCAGCGGCGTCCAGTTTTTCAATTAACCCTACAACACGCACCTGGCGCTGTAGTTGCTGCCAAAAAAAGTTGGCGCATACGTTGGGGTTAATATCAATGTTATGCCCCTTGCGGCTGTTGTAGTTGGTAAAAAAGCTAAACCCACCGGCGGTTGCGTTGCGCAACAGCACAATGCGCGATGTTGGTTTGCCGTAAGCCCCCACAGAAGAAAAGGTGAAAGCGTGTGGTTCGGGTACGTTGGCCTCCACAGCCTCATCAAACCAATATTCAAACTGGATGATAGGGTCGGGGTTAAGGTCTTTTATATCCAGGGTGTCTTTATCGTAATCTATGCGCAGGTTTTCTACTTTGTCTTTCATGCTATAACTAATTAGTATTACAAAAGTAAGGCAGTTTATGGTTTTATAATATGATTTTACGCATGTTGATAAATTGGGTTTTAGCCATGGGTATTACTGCATTTGCGGGGCAGGCTGTGGTGTTAACCCCCCCATTAGTCAGTTATTTCTTATTATTGCACTTTTGTTATTATATGGCAGAACAATATTATGTAGTAGTTAACCCACTTTCGGGCGGGGGGCGCAGCCAAAAGTTGTGGCCGCAGGTAGCGCAACGCCTGAATAATGAGAAGTTTAACTACGAGGTGAAGTTTACCGAATATGCTTTTCACGCCTACAGCATCGTTTCTGATGCTATTGGCAAGGGCTTTAGAAATATACTGGTAGTGGGTGGCGATGGCTCGCTAAACGAGGTAGCCAATGCTATTATGGACCAAACAACTTGTCCGGTGGCTGATATTAAGCTGGGACTTATATCAGTAGGTACTGGCAACGACTGGGGCAAAACAACCCAGGTGCCGGCCGACTTTAACAAGTGCATAGACATAATTAAGCAAGGCAAGGTGTTTACTCAGGATGTTGGCAAGGTGTTTTACCGCGACAATGGGGCCGAAAAGCACCGTTACTTTGTAAACATAGCCGGCTTTGCCTACGATGCTTACGTTACAGAGAACACTACCGAAGCTAAAAATAAAGGGGCATTGGGTGTGTTGTATTACCAATGGGGTATTTTTAAGTGCCTTTTTTCTTACAACAACACGCATATCCACATAGCATCAGAAAAAGGAACGTTGATAGAAGGGGAGATATTTAATGGTACAGTAGGCATTTGCCGCTACAACGGCGGAGGTATGCGCCCTAACCCTAATGCTATACCCGATGATGGTTTGTTTGACATTACCACTATTAGCAAAATACCCCGCATAAAGGTGATGCTAAACGTAGGGCTATTGTATAAAGGCACTATAAATAAGCTGAAAGAGGCAAATCTTTTTACGGCTGAAAGCGTTACCATAGAGTCGGCGCCGGGTGTAAAAGTTGAAACCGATGGCGAGGTACTGGGTACCACACCGTTTAGGTTTGAAATGAAGAAGAGGGCGCTTAATGTGTTTTCGCCGATGGTGAATAGTTAATAGTGAAAAACTAAAAACTAAAAGTTAAAAATTTATTACACAGCAGGGGTTTGGAGAAGATGATAAATGAAACACACCCCGTCAAAGCATAGCTTTGACACCCCTCTCAAGAGGGGATATTTAATGCGAGTAGAGTTTAAAATTTATTACAATAGCAAAGGGTTTAGCGGTTTTAATCTGACTACTGATTACTGACCTCTGACTACTGAAAAAAATGTTTGGCAAAAAGAGCATACGTTGGTTTAAGATATTTTCGTCTGTAGAAAAGGCGGCCGAGGTGCTGCCGTTGAACAAGCCGGTGAAGGTAGAGATGGACGGAGAGATAGTTTGTATGGTGCGTACACCAAAAGGCTATTTTGCTTTTGAAGAGTTTTGCCCCCACGCCAAAGCGCCGCTGATAGATGGTTGGGCCGATGAGCATAACTGCTTTATATGCCCCTACCACCGTTATAAATTTGATTTAGAAACGGGCTTTGAAAAAACCTGCGGTGGCAGCGCGCTTAAGCGCTACCCTACAGAGGTTAGGACCGATGGGTTGTTTGTTGGTAAAGAGAGTAAAGGATGGTTTTAGTATGATGAAGCTAAGCTATATCAGTAAAAAAGGTAGAACATTAGGCTTTTTCGTAATGTTGTTTCCGCTTTATGCAATTTATGGCATCATAATATTTGATTATATATTGAGAAGTTTTTTTGGAAACAAGGTTCAATATTCAGCTACCGGTATAATTATAATTCTAATAATATCTGCAGCAGTAATAGCCAATAGTTATTGGGCTAATTTTAGGCATTATTACGATTTTTTTCTTGATCGTAAAAACAAGAAAATAGTATTTAGCAGAGGCAATATTAAAAAGGAATATAATGTTGAAGATATAACTACGCTTAAGGTTAAATTTAATTTACTAATGGGTATGGGTACTCAATTTTATTTGCTAATAAATAACGATAAATTTATTCTTAGGCCGGGTAATTTATTTATTAAAAACCGTTGGGATTCCATTCTTAATCAGGATAAATTAGCTCATAAGCATGCAGATAGAATTAAAAATATAATTGGTATAAAAGAGATAAAATAAATTGAACTTACCTTTTTTCATAGCACGCCGGTACCTCTTCTCTAAGAAGTCGCACAATATTATTAATATAATATCGGCTATTTCCACCTTTACGGTTGCGGTGGTTACTGCT
>JAIXUZ010000312.1 GCA_027483285.1 Bacteroidota bacterium | reverse complement strand
TTTTATATCACTTATTCAGTTGGTTTAATACCCTTCAATCTATAATATCAATTAACCTAACTCAAGTGTTGTAATCCCATAAATTTTTTGCATAGGAAGCAATGGGGGAGTTCCGTAATACATTCGTCCACATTCAAATACGGCAGCACCACCGTATTCTACCATCAGTTTGGTAGATTCTAAATTCACATTCGGAACATCAATAAAATACGTCTCATCATTAAAGCTACTCAGGCAATAGTTTAGTAAATTCTCAGCAATTAGTGGTGAGTCGGCAAATAATGGCCCTATCTTATAACCCAATTCAGTTTTCCTTACTGTGGCATATCCCTGAATCTTATTGTCAATTTGGTACTGATATGAAACCGAATTTTTCTGGCTTAACCAAAGTTGAATAAAGCTTGACCTTTCAAAACCAAAGCAAATTTTATCGTATTTAATTATTGCATTGCAATCATCTGGGTTAATACTTAAAATATTTTCGTTGTAATTGCGCTTAGCTGATTGCAACTGGTATCGGGTATCCTTAAATGCAAAATTAAATCCACCCTGCTTATAAAATGGCTGCATTGTAACTACACCATCCATGCCTATAGCTGCATCATTATTCAGTCTTTTAATTAGCAGGTCTCTTCTTAAATACCAAAGCTTTTTCCCTATTCCTAGCTTACGATAGTTTGGGTTTACAATAAATAATCCCATAAATCCAAACTCCTTATTGTATGCATTAATGGCACCACCGGCAACTAATTCATTGTTTTCAAAAAGGCCATAATAGGCATCAGGGTCGTTGGCCCAAAATATGTCAGCATCATTTTTTCCCGGGTTCCATCCCTCTTTTGATGCCCAATCTATCAATGTATTTAAATTGAGTTTGTTGAGTTTTTTAAATTCGAGAGATTCTAAATTCATCATGAACGATAATAATTTTATTTAAAATTCAGACGCCTTAACGGTTTGAATATGTAGTTTTTACGAAGATGCAAAAGCTGACTTAGTGCACATTACTTAGGCAAAAGTAGCAATCAAAAACGTGGAATCATCACTCTGAAATTAAAAAAAACTATAGGTATTGGCTTGTTGTAATATTTGCAGATAACTAAACCAGGCTTTTTTAAAACCCAAAAGAAACCAATTGAAAACTCTTTACCTATGGCATTTAACCTTTTGGGTTACACGTAATTTTTTTTAGATAGGCTCAATTTTACGATTGAGATAGATGAGAATATTATATTCATCAAATTAATTATATAGGTGTGTTTTTTTGTTTTTACGATGATTTTTTAAATTTACATAACATATAAAATTATGTAAAGTGCTGATATTCAAACTTATATATTTATAAAAATAGGGGATAAACCCTATTACATATCATCAAAAAAATACATTACTTTGTTGATAATTATTGTTAACAACATTTAAAAATTTGATTTGAACATAGAATTGCGATATGTAAGATTTTGATAAGGAGATGTTTAATACTACCGGTATCTTAAAATTACACCAGCTATTTCTTACTTATACTATTTAAAAATATGAGACTTATAACAGTTAAAACGCCTTTAAACACTAAGTAACAGGTGTTTTTAAGATTAGTAAACCATTCAGCACTATAGGGGGTAAGCCTCAATTTTTAGTTCGGGTATGATTACAATAAATTTTAAACTTTTTGGTAGGTAGCATAATAATATTTTTGATTACCAATTAATTACAACTCTTATGAAAAAACTTCTATTTAGTTTTCTTCTTGTATTGCTCATGCTGCCTAATGTTATAACGGCACAAGCTATACAATGCGGAAGCGGTTCTTCAAATAATGCCTGCGGAACCGGTGGTTATAACTATGGAACGCTGAAAGCGTCCTATAATATTACCACTACCACACCGTATGCTTTAAATGGCTGGTATGTTGTTACATTTACCGCTTCGGGTGCAGAACAAGCAACCATTAACTTTACCGTTTTAGCAGGCCAGGTGGTAGATTTTGCCACAATAACCGGGCAGGATGCGGAGCTTAATATTACCCCGCAGGGTAATACCAGTTCCCTTTGGGTGTCTGATGGCGATGTTGAAACAGGTTTCACAGGATACCCTGCCCCTAATGGTTTTGATGAAACCAGTACGTATGTGTTTCCAACATCGGGCGTTTATAGTGTAAAAATATCTAGAAATAACTGTGCAAATTTAACCGCCGGCACCAGGTACCTTGCCTGGAGAACAAGGTTTTTACCCTGCGCGGTAACCCCTGCCTATGGCACTGGTGTTTGGAATGGGTATGTATACGATGGTACCGACTTAAACTACTTATACGGTGGTTTAGGCACACAAACGGCCAATAGCATAGCTGCCAACTGGGGTACCAACCAGCCTATTACGGCAGTTGGTTGTGGAAATATGTGCGATGCAGATAACTTTAGCACCCGTTGGTTAATGAATCAAACATTTACCAACGCATATTATGTTTTTTCTACTCCGGGTAATGATGATGGCCGCAGGCTAAGCAGTAATGGCGGTGCAAGCTGGAATATTTTTGACGACTGGGCTGCAACAGCAGGCACAACTACACGGACCGCATTATTAAGTGGTAACCTTAATATGGTTTTTGACCAAAGAGAAAATGGCGGCGGTGCTGCTGCATATTTAACCACCTGCCAAATGGCCGGCGATTATACTTTTGCCACCTATCCTACATGGAATGCTTATGTTTTTGATAATCAAAGTATAGCAGCCAACGACTACCAGGGTACATTTACAACTACCGGCGCGGGTACAACGCTTATCAACAACAGTTTTGGTGCAGGGCAGCCTACAATGGTAGGGCAGCGTTGTGGTAAAACAATGGATAATGATTATTATAATGTTCGCTACCTAAGTACCAAATCATACACTAACGGCGTTTATGTTTTTACCGGAAATAACGATGATGGTCGTCGTTTATATATAGATGGGGGCACTACACCATTATTTGATAACTGGGGAAGCGGTTCTGGTTCTACACTATCAAATCCGGTGTTGTTAAATGGCAATACAAACCTGGTTTACGACATGTATGAAATGACGGGTGGTGCATCAGCGTTCCTGTCTGAGTGCCAAATGAGTGGTGGCGATTTAACCGCCTACGGCTCTGGCTCATGGAATGCTTATGCATACAACTCTGCAAACTATAACTTTTTAACATCAGACTACCGCGGTTTCTTTACCACAGGTTCTGCCAACTCAACATCGGCAAGCTTTAGTTTAACAGATGCTACAGTAGGCTCTTTACGAACAGGAGCTTGTGGCACAGCTATCAGCGCCGACCCTTCTGTTAGGACATGCCTAACCCAAACGTTCTTAAAAGGTATTTATACTTTATCTGCCGGTAGCGATGACTTTTTCAGGTTCTCTGTAACAGGCGGCAGCTCTTGGCAAATTAGCTCAAACAATACTACTATTACCGCTAATGCGGCGCTTAATGGTTCTACCAACGTTGTTTACGAAGGGTATGATACAGGCGGCCCGGGTGCCTTTGCAGGTTCTATTGCCGTTCAGGCTCCACTGGCAGGTACCTTAACAAGTACTTTTGGTTGCCTAAATACTACCCTTAGCTGGACAGGCGGTGTAGGTTATTATACATGGCAAAGCTCTACCGATGGTACTAACTTTACTACCATAGGTACTATTGCAGAAACAAATACTGTAGCCAGCTCTACAAGTACACAATCAGTAAATCCATCTGTTCTTACTTACTACCGTGTGCGCATAGAAAGTGGCGGCACTGTAACATTCTCAAACGTTGTTACGGTATCTCCTTTTCCTGATGCTTGTGCAAGCGCTTTGCATGTAGCTACATTACCATACACCAGCCCGGTGATTTCAAACGCCTGCGCTACAGATGATGTACCTGCAAGCACCTGTACTGGACCATACAAAAATATTTGGTGGAAATATACACCAGCATCTTGCGGTACATTAACCGCTATAACTTGTATTGGTGGTACTAATTTTGACGATGAAATTGCTGTATTTACAGGTACCTGTGGTGGTGCTATGACAGAAGTTACCTGTAATGACGATGCAGGTGCCGGTTGTACAGGTACTTTTGCAGGCGTAAGCTGGACAGGTGTGGCTGGAACAACCTATTATATATCGGTAGGTAGCTATGGTCCAACATCTGCCACGGGCAATATTCAATTAAACATAACATCTGCAGGCGCTCCTCCGGCATTAGTTGCCGGTACTGCCGGTACCGATGCTACTTTATGTACCGGTGGCGACCCATCGGCTAACTTAAATACCGGCGCGGCCAGCGGCGGCATTGGTTCAATAACCTACCAGTGGCAACAAACTACCGTTGCAGGTTGTGCATCGGGCTGGGCAGCAGCAACAGCAGGTACAGGTAATAATACCTCTGTTGATTTTGACCCACCGGCACTTACTACTACAACATGCTATAGGCGAGTAGCTACTGATGCTTGTAGCCAAACAGCTACAACGGGTAACGTAACTATAACAATAGTTGCAGACCCTACATGGGCTACCAATACAATTACTCCTACATCGGGCGGCTCTATCTGTTTGGGTGGTGGCGTAACCTTCTCTGCAACTACATCTGGTGGTTCGGGTGGCAGCGTATCATGGGTTAGGTCTACTACCCCCGGTGGCGTTGGCACAGCAGTAACCACTGGCGATGTACCATCAACTACAGGTACTTTTTATTACCGTCCGGTTTATACCGCATCGGTTAATGGTTGTAACCTTGCCGATGGTACTGAAAGAACTATTATTGTAATTGCAGACCCAACATGGGCCAGCAACTCTGTAACCCCTACTGACATTTGTAATGGTGGTACTATAACATTAGCCGGAACCATTTCTGGTGGCCTTGGTGGCTCTGTATCGTGGATAAGGGCTACAACACCTAACGGTGCAGGCACTACCGTTGTGTCAGGCGACGCTCCACCGGCAGGCGGCCCTTATTATTACCGCCCTACCTATACCGCAACCGGTACAGGTTGTACTACTGCCGACGGTGCTGAAACAACCGTTACTTTATTTGCAGACCCAACGGCCCCAACCCTTGCAAGTGCAAACCCGGCAACTGGCTCATCTCTATGTATTGGCAGTACGATATTGCCTGCCAACGTAACGTTTAACACATTTACTAATGGCACAGGTACGTGTACTAATGAGTATCGATACACAGTAGATGGCGGCACCAACTGGCTTACCTACACCCCTGGCAGCACAACTATTACTGTTGCAGGTGCGGGTACTAATGTAATACAGTTACAGTCTCGCCGCGTGTGCGATGGCAGTGCCTGCGATGGCAGTGGCGAAACTTATGCTACTATTGCGCAATGGTCGGCAATTGCAAACTTACCAACCCCAACAGTATCGGGTACATCAACTCCTACGCTTTCGGGTTGCGGTTTGGTAACACTTATACCTGATGCAAGTACAGGCAATACATTTAAATTCTTTAATGCAGTTCCGCCAAGTGGCTACTTAAATGCAGGCCCATCGTATTCTGTTATATCAAGTGGAACATACTATATTACAACATACAATTTAACAACAGGTTGCGAAAGCCCAACGTATGCAACAGCCACGGTAACCATTACTCCTAGTTTTGCAGTATCGGTAGCTACTACACCAGTAGATTGTTATAATGGCAGCAATGGCACAGCAACGGTTACTTTATCTTCAACCGGCACAGCGCCGTATGCTTTCTCGTGGACAGGTGGTGCAGCAGGCGGTACAGATTTTGGCATAGTACGCACAGGTTTTTCTGCAGGTACTTATGCTGTGATAGTTTCTGATGCAGGAGCTTGCCAAACCTTGGCTAACTTTACAATTACGCAACCTGTAGCGCCAATTACTTTTGCCGCACCAACTGTTACCAGCTCTACCGTTGGTGGCTATAGTATGAACTGTTTTGGTGGCACAGCTACCATTTCAAACATAAATGTTAGTGGAGGCAATGGTGGCTATACTTATGTATGGTCGCCAAACGTAAGCACAGGCAGTTCAGCTTCAGGGTTAACTATTGGTACCTATAATGTAACGGTAACCGATAACAGAGGTTGTACAGGCAGCACCAGTGTGCCTATTACCCAACCCAACCCGGTTACTTATTCTGCTGGTGTAGGCTACAATTGCGGCGGTAGTGTTTATGTATCGTGCACAGTTACAGTTAATGGTGCAGGTGGCCAGCAATCGGGCACATACCCTTATACTTACAGCTTTAATGGTGGTGCTTTTTCAACTACAAATACATTTACCCAGGGCAGCAATGCTACTGTAAGCTTTAGTGTAAGAGATGGTAATGGATGTACTGTAAGCGGCACTATAACCCCAACAAAAGTGGGCACTGCGGTAACCGCTACCGATGCTTGTAACGCCATTTATGTTTCAAGAGTAGGTTCAGCATCAGAAAGCGGCACTAAAACATGTCCAACTACTTTGGTAAACGCTATAAGCTTATTAAGCAATAGCCGTAATAAAATTATAATGGAGGGCGGTACTTACAGCCTTACCATTGCCCAAACCCTTGTTCTGCCATCAAGCGTATCAAATATTATTATTGATGGTGGTTATACCATTTCAGGTACGGGTTCAAACGTTGTTTGGACAAAACAAAGTAATAATGCTACAGTATTTACTATAGACCCACCCGAGGTTTCGGGCGGAACAAACATTGGCCATAAAATTGGTATCAATGCAACCAATTGCAGTGGCTTTGTAATTTCAGATATACGCTTTAACGTGACTGGTATTTCTACAATAACCAAAGTTAACGGCGCTAATATTACAGCAGCTACGGGCTACGGCAAATCGGTTTACGGTTTGTATTTAAGTGGCTGTAGCAACTATAGCATTACCCGCTGTGTTATTACAACAGGTAATGCTTCGGCAGGCAGCAACGGTACTGCAGGCACTGCAGGTACTGCAGGCGGCAATGGAGCTAACGGCGGCGGCGGCGATGGTAATAATGAGAACCTAAATTATGGTAATGCTGCGGGTGGTTCATCGGCATGTTGCGTTGGTGGTTTTGGCGGACAAAACTCTTGGAATAACTCCTTTGCTGGTAATGGCGGCGCTGGCGGTTGCGGTGGCGGTGCTGGCGGAGCATTAGGTGGTGATGCTTGCAATCCTTTTGCTTGTAGTAACCCTGGTGCCGGCGGTGTTGGCGGTAACGGTGTAAGTGGCTCTGCGGGAGCAGCGGGCTCGGCCGGTGCCAATGGCACACAGTCAACATTTTTTGTGCCCGGCACATTAGGTGGTAGTGGAAACCCTGGCACCAATGGTACCGGCGGCGGCGGCGGCGGCGGTGGCGGCGCCGATGATGGTGGCTGTTTTCCTTTAAATAATGGCTCAGGAGGTTCAGGCGGCGGCGGCGGCGGTGCTGGTTGTGGTGGTGCTGGTGGTACCGGCGGCTACGGCGGCGGCAGCAGCTATGCTATATACTTATGGAATAATGGAGCAGGCGGCAATATATTAGATTATATCCTAACTCCCGGCACGGCAGGTGCCGGTGGTTCGGCAGGTGCTGGTGGTGCCGGCGGTGCCGGCGGTACCGGCGGTGCACAAGGTTGGAATGGTTCTTGCGACGTAGGTAAAGGTGGCAGAGGTGGCGATGGCGGTGCCGGTGGTGCCGGTGGCGCTGGCGGTGCTGGTGCAGCAGGAGAGTCTGTTGCGATTAAACTTGGCAGTGGTACTGCTGCAACTACCAATGGCAGTGCATTACCAACAGCAGCCGACCCTGTAACTGTAGACCAGGACCAGGGCTGTACAAACTCTGTTATTACCATTACTAA
>JAIXUZ010000347.1 GCA_027483285.1 Bacteroidota bacterium | reverse complement strand
GATGGACTAGTGATGTTAACCGTAGCCGGAGAACATACAGGTGCAGGGTTTGTAATTACAAGGTTTGGCACATTGCTTACTGTTACCACCACAGGCTCAACATCAGAACATCCACCTGCGTCGGTGGTTTTCTTAATGTAGTAAGTACCGCTGGTGGCAATAGCATCAGGGTTACTCATGGCAATGTTAGCATTAGCGTTAGCTATGCTTGTATGATAGCTTAATGTACCTATTGTGCCATTTTGGTCAAACACAACGCTACCAGATGTAATATCTACAGTGCCAGGATTACAAGCTGGTGCAGGGTTTGTTATTACAAGGTTAGGCAATAAGCTTATATCTACAGAAACTGCATCATAATCGTAGCAACCACCTATGTTGGTTGTTTTCCTGATGTAATAAAAACCACTTACTGAAACAGCTGATGGATTTGATATCGGGTTAATACCGGCCTCAGCATCTGCAGGAGAACTGAAGTAAGTAAATGAGCCTACAGTAGCATTATTATCGGTAGCTACACCCGCAGCTGTTAAATCAACAGTAGCTGGTGCACATACGGTAGGTGGGTCTACAATAACAAGGTCTGGCACAGGGTTAAAGCTAACAACAACGGCTTCAACATCGCTACAACCGCCTGATGTGGCTGTTTTCTTAATATAATAAGTACCCGCAGTGGTTATTGCATTAGGGCTGCCCATTGCAATGTTAGCGTTGGCGTTTGCCAGTGTAGTGTGGTAGCTAAGTGTGCCCGGTATGCTGTTATTGTCAACGGCAACACCTGCAGCGGTAATATCAACAGCACCGCCATTACATCCGCCCGCAGGGTCAGTAATAGTTAAATCTGGCGATGGGCTAACTGTCATTGTAATTGGGCTTACCGGCGTTGCGGTATTGTCAGCTACTATACAGCCTGCGTTGCTGGTTAACTCTACAGTAACCGTATTGCCTGTTGCAAGGGTTGATGTTGCAAAAGTAGCCGATGCGCTGTTTTGTGCAGATACACCATTTACAAAAAACTCATAACCAGGGGTAGTACCACCATTGGTTGGGGTGGCAGTAAATGTTACGTTAGAACCAGAACAAACTGCACCTGTTGGGCTTTGTACTACTGTTACACTTGGTACAATACCTTGTGCTATTTGGAAATCACCATCAGCAGTAATAGCAGATGCCGTTAAATCGGTTGATGATGGTGTTGGAGTAACAGTCGGGTATGTCCAGCCAGAGTTGAACCTGCCCACAACCAAATCAGTAGCTGTTGGCGCGCCTATAAGTTCTGCTGCTGTGTAGTTAAATAATGCACTATAGTTAGTAGCAGTTACACCACCGTTTACAAGTTTCCAGTATTGATTAACGTATTTAGATGTATTTAAGCACGATGAACCAATATTGGGGTGTGCGCCAATAACTGCGCGTGCAGTATAGTTACCCGCACCCGAAACACCTGTAAACGATAATGAAACAGGAGTATAGTTGGTTAGGTTACCAACCTCAAAGTTTACAGTTGGGCTGCCTGCAATTACTGGTTTGCGTAAGTTGCCATACACCCATCCGGTAGTTTGTAAAACACTTCCTGCTGCACCAATTATTACATTATCTGTAGCAAGGGTAGTAGTTCTTAATATACCGCTGGTTAAGTTAAGTACACCGTTTACAGTAACACCCGCATTGGTAATAGTTACACCAGCACTGTTATTAATGGTAAGGTTATTTACTGTAAGTGGCATACCATTACCTGTAACCTGCGCGGCATTGTCTATATAATTATAGTTAGCTGTTGTACTGTAGGTACGTGTGCCTGTGCTTCTTACGTTACCGGTATTGCCAGTTGTAGTAATACCTGCAGCATCGGTAACACCGATAGTAGCTGTTGGGTCCAGGTTAAAGGCCGATGCACCGGTGTTTAAAGAGTAGCGCGGTGTAATACCAGTACCAAAGTTAAGCGTAGCGCCGCTGGTTACATTAAATTGGTTTGATAGAGAAATATCGCTACTTACAAGGTTTACAGTTGTTCCTGCTCCATTAGCAGTAAACTTATCAAAAGTATACATTGAGGTAGAGTTGGTAGACCGTGTACCTGAGTAATGCTGGGTAAGGTCTATCAGGTTTTTAACACCTGCGCCAGCAGTGGTTGATGCTGCAAACAGGGTAAAGTTATCTATTGCAAAATCAGCAGCGCCTAAAGTATTAAAACCATAGAACCTGATTTTTACGTTAGGGTTATTGTTGCACGATACAGGCAGAATTAACGGGTCGGCAGGGAACTGCCATATACCCCAGTCTGTAGCAAACGATGCTAACAAATTCCAGGTGCTGCCACCGTCGGTGCTATAGTTTACACCAACATCTGGCCATAACTGGAATAATAAGTAATCTTCGTAGTTACAATAAATATCAAAGTCGATAGAAAGGGTTTGTAAGCCTGAAGTATTCAGCGATACCTCAATATATTCGCTTGGGTTGGTGGTTGGTGTTGCAGAACCATCAGGCAGGGTGCCTGTTATAGCCGTACCTGCGGCACCGCCGTATACTGCGGCACCTGCGCCACCTTGCGATGTAAAGGCACCGCCTGTTTTGGTAAATGCGTTGGCTGAGTTTACTGATTGCTCTACTACGTTTTGGAATTGTGTGCGGTTAGCATTGTTTTCAAAATCATAATAAGTAACCGGTATACCTAATGGGTTTTCTACTACGCAAATAGTAAATGTTGGCGATGTTGAAGCGCCTGCTGCGCTATCGTGCACACGCACATAGTATGTAACACCTATAGTAAGGCCACGGATAATTAACGATTCGGTACCACCTGCACCAGTAGCGTCAGAACATGAATTGGCAACCGCTGTATAGGTAGCACTGCCCGGGCACGTGCCACTTAATGTATAAACCTGCACAACAGCATTAAAGCCTGTTGAACCTACAACAGTTACTGTATGGGCAGTGCTGGTTGCAACAAATGAATACCAAACATCATCATCGGCAGTGCCGGCACAACCTGCAGGCACACCGTTTGTGCCTTGCGATGCTGTAGCCATTTGGGTTGTACCCACAAGAGGGTTACACAAATCTGGCGATGCTAAAACAGTTGCATTACATGGGGCATCGTTTGCCGGTGGCAATGCTATACATAAATCAAATTCAGAGTTTACTGCGCTACCTGCTGTAAATACACGCACCCAGTAAGTGCCTGCGGCTAAAGTGCCCAACAGGCCAGACTCGGCCGTATTACAGTAAATAGATGTACCTCCGCACGATGTGCTGTAGAATTGTATTACCCTGTCGGTATTGCCCGATACGTTTGTCATACTATAACCTACGCTAGTTGATGATGCTATTACAAATGAATACCAAACATCATCATCAGCAGTGCCTGTACAAGGTGCTGCTACGCCTGATGCTGTAGCTGCGCCTGTGTTGGCGGTAACTGTATTACAGCCCGATTGTAAAGTTGGGAAAGCAATAGCGCCCGCACAATCATCATTTGCCGGTGGCAACGCTAAACACAACGTAAAGTTTGATGTTACTGCGGCGCCTGCCGTATAAACCCTAAACCAATAGGTGTTTCCACCTACAAGGCCGGTTAAGTTTCCTGTTTCGTTAGTGCTGCAATAAATGCTGCCTACACCACAAGAGCTGTTGTAAAACTCAATAACCCTATCGCTGTTGCCCGATATATCAGTCATAGAATAGGTAAGTGTGGTATAGCCAACAGGCTCAACAAAAGAGTACCAAACGTCATCGTCGGCAGTGCCTGTGCAGTTAGCTACTAAGCTTTGGGTAGCACCAATTGTATTAACATCTACGTTAGTACAGCCCGGTGCCAGTGTTGGGTAAGCTATTGCGCCGGCACAATCGTTATTAGCCGGTGGCAATGCTATACATAATGAGAATTGAGAACTTACGCCCGATGTAACGGTATAAGCCCTTACATAATAGGTAGCGCCCGGTGTTAAACCAGAAAGTATTCCTGTTTCAGGGTCGCTGCACAACAGGCTGGTTAAGCTGCCGCATGTGCCACTGTAAAACTGAAGCACTCGGTCGGCATTGCCCGATATGTTTGTGTTGGTAAATGATATAGAGGTAGAACCTGCAGGCATGGTAAATGTAAACCACACATCATCGTCGGCAGTGCCAGAGCAGCCCGCAACAGATTGTGTAGCCCCCCCGGTGTTTACGTTTACACTTGTACAGCCTGCACCAAGTGTACCAAAGGCAATTGCGCCAGTACACTCATTGTTTATTGGCGATATTGTTAAGGTGTTGCCGGTAGCTGTGCCGTTAACTGCAACGCTTGCTCCTACTGTTGTAGTACCTGCAATAAACGTGTTACCACCCGTGGCGTTAGAGGCCACATTGCCAACAACTAAATAACGGCGTACGCCACTTACCCCGGTTTGTCCGGTTATG
>JAIXUZ010000285.1 GCA_027483285.1 Bacteroidota bacterium | reverse complement strand
TTTTGCAGGTATACTGGGCATAGGGCTTATTATTACTATTATCCGCAAGGGTAAGTATTAATTTTTTTACATTTAAATAAATACTGTAAAATATTTTTATATATTTGCAGCCCTTTACGGAACGGGGTGTAGCGCAGCCCGGTTAACGCGCCTGCTTTGGGAGCAGGAGATCGCAGGTTCGAATCCTGCCACCCCGACAAAAGGAATAAAGCCCTGACAGCAATGTTGGGGCTTTTTGTTATGTATATTAACCAATGTTATTAAGCAAAAAACGCCTAAACATAAGGTCCATTAAAACTTCTAAGAAACCTTGTATACTGGAGTTGCTAAACACACCCGGCACGTTACTGTTTGTGGAAAACAGGGAATAAAAACCCTTGACGATATTGAAGCCTACCTAATAAATAGCCCAAAAAAGACCAGAAATTAAATAGCTTTAGCCTTTGGATGTTCGAACTGGCCGATAGTAAAACCCCTGAAGGAATGTACGGCCTTATAAAATGTGACACTTATTAAAATACAGACCTTAGCTTTATATTTTAAACTAATACCGACAGGGTCTGTTAATCTTATTAAAGTAATGGCTGCAATACTGGCTGGCAAATCTTGGTTAAAGGCAATGTAATCTTATCATTATTTATTTCTACAAATAAATAAAATGATGTATTTTAGTTTTTGTATGATGTTATTAAAAACTTAATACAACTATTATTATGAATATTCTATCAGCAATTATACTATCTCTTTACTTTTCAATTATCGCCCCTGCCCCAACAAAACCTACGCAAAGCAGGGTTGTTATTAAAATGACAGATATAAGGAGCAGTGCTGGCTGCTTAAGGATGGGCATTTACAAAGACCAGGAAAGCTTTAAGAACGAAAAACCTTTGCTAAAACATACAGCTTTTAAAAACCGGATGAGTAGCGGCGTTGTTACTAGCGACCTTATGCTGGAACCGGGTACTTACGGCATTGCCCTGCTTGATGATGAAGACAGTGACGGCGATATGGACTATGGCCTTGTTTTACCTGACGAAGGCTTTGGCTTTTCTAACTACTACCATACCGGATTAACCAGACCTAAGCTAAGCAGTTTCTCTTTTACCGTTACCGCAGGCCAAACTACCAATGTTACCATTAAGGTAAAATATATGTAATACCTATGAGAACTCTGTACTACCCCAAAACAGAAAGTAAACAAACTGTTTAACCTGTTTCACAATGTTATTTTAGGTCTACAGCCTTTATAAATAAAAGGGGCTTTATTAGCTCCATAAATTTTAATATCTACATCTTATACAATATACCCAGCGCAAAGGCCTGGCTATGCTGCCAGGTATTTACCTGGTCAAAGTCGTATAAAAAGATAGTATTAAAGTTTACATTAATAAACTTCGTAATCTTTGCTGTAAAGATAATATCAACACGATGGTCTACCTTGTTGAATGATAAGTCGCTGTAGTTATAGAACCCTAAGTATCGGGCCTTTAGATTAATGTTTTTGTGCAGGTCTTTATCAAAGTTTACCAAAAACTGGAAACCAACCTCGTTACGTATTTTTTTACCTGCCGCAACACCATACTTTACCGTATCAACAGTGTTGTAAATCGATTGGTTAAGCACAAACGTTTGGCGCATGGCTCCAATACCCAAACGGGCTGAGAAGTATTTTACGGGCTTATACTCTATACCTACTGACTCTGTTAAATAGCCCGGCGACATTACTGCCGATATCTTTTTGCGGGTTTCTAAACCGTTTCCATCTGTACCATACTCATAACCAAAGGCAAACTGAGAAAGGAAGTTGACACCCGCAAAGGCGCTCCAAGCTTTGTGAAACTTGTAACCCACCTTAGAGTCAAAGAAAATAAGGTCGTTACTTTTGCGCATGCTTTGGCCTTTATTGCGCATAATACCATATTGCAGGTTCAGCACGTTATCCCACACCAAAGCACTGTCGCGGTCTTTATAGCTGGCCTTGGCATTCAACAACGATCCTAAAGAATAATTACTTACGCCACCACCTTGCCAGTTATTGCTAAAATTTGCTGCTCCAAAGTTTACACCAAACTCAAAACCTGTCTTCCAACGTTTTACCACAGCCTTCTTGGCACTATCTGCAGGGGTTTGAGCATTTAAAACAATGCATGAGGCAAGTATAAATAGTATGGGTAATAACCTTTTCATAGTCATTTTTTCAGCAAAAATAAAAAGTCCCCGCCAATTTACATCAGCAGGGACTTTTTAAACTTTTATATAAAGGGGATTATTTTACCTCCGCGGGTTCAACATTTCGGAATACCAACCGGTGGTCAAACTCATCCAAAATAATATGGCTGTCCTTAGTTACTTTACCTGCTAATATTTGCTTAGATAATTCGTTAAGCACCTGCTTTTGCATTACCCTTTTTACGGGGCGTGCGCCAAACATAGGGTCGTAGCCCAGTTGTGCCAACCATTCTATTGCCTCTGGCGATACCTCTAAGGCGATATCATTCTCTTTAAGCATAACCTGTATTTGTTTAAACTGTATGGCTACGATTTGTTTTACCTCCTCGCGGTTTAACGGGGCAAACATTATAACATCGTCTATCCGATTCAAAAATTCGGGGCGGATGGTTTTTTTCAGTAATTCAAACACCTCATTTTTAGCCTTAGCTACTACCTCTTCCCTATTAATATCATTTAGGTTTTCAAACTCTTCCTGTATAATGTGCGACCCTATGTTAGAGGTCATAATAATGATGGTGTTTTTAAAATTAACCACACGGCCTTTGTTGTCCGTTAAACGTCCATCATCTAACACTTGTAGCAAGATGTTAAACACATCAGGATGAGCTTTTTCAATCTCATCCAACAACACCACAGAATAGGGTTTGCGGCGAACTGCTTCGGTCAACTGGCCACCTTCTTCATAGCCAACATATCCTGGAGGGGCGCCTACCAAGCGCGATACGGCGTGGCGTTCCTGATACTCGCTCATATCTATCCGCGTCATAGAGTTTTCGTTGTTGAATAAAAACTCGGCCAGCGCTTTGGCTAATTCGGTTTTACCAACGCCTGTAGAGCCTAAAAATATAAACGAACCTATGGGGCGTTTTTTATCACTCAAACCCGACCTGCTGCGGCGTACCGAGTCGGCAATGGCTTCAATAGCTTCGTCCTGCCCTACTACACGTTTATGCAATTCTTCTTCTAAGTGAAGCAGCTTTTCGCGCTCACTTTGTAGCATGCGGTTTACGGGTATGCCCGTCCAGCGGCTTACAACATCAGCAATATCCTCACTGCCTACTTCCTCTTTTATCATTGCTGAACCATGCTGGGTATCGGCCAGTTTGGCTTTAAAACCTTCCAGTTCTTCCTCAGCCTGCTTAGTAAGCCCATAGCGTATCTCAGCTACGCGGCCATAGTCGCCGTTGCGCTCAGCCTGCTCAGCTTCAAACTTATAGCTTTCAATTTTCTCTTTGGTTTTCGATATGCTGTCTACTATATCCTTTTCGGCCTGCCACTTGGCCTTAAAGCTGTTGCGTTGGTCTTCCAAATTAGCAATTTCTTCGCCCAAGCCTTCCAGTTTCTTGGTATCGTTCTCGCGTTTTATGGCTTCACGCTCAATTTCCAACTGGCGGATTTTGCGTTCAATCTCGTCCAGATCTTCGGGCACAGAGTTTATCTCCATGCGAAGTTTAGAGGCCGCTTCATCAATTAAATCAATAGCTTTATCGGGCAAAAAGCGGTCGTTTATATAACGTTGCGATAACTCTACCGCAGCAATAATGGCTTCGTCTTTAATACGCACCTTATGGTGGGCCTCGTATTTATCTTTCAACCCGCGAAGGATAGAAATAGCATCCTGCGTATCGGGCTCATCTACCAACACCTTTTGAAAGCGGCGTTCCAAGGCTTTGTCTTTCTCAAAATATTTTTGGTATTCATTAAGCGTAGTGGCGCCAATGGCGCGTAAATCGCCACGGGCAAGGGCGGGTTTAAGTATGTTTGCAGCATCCATTGCCCCCTCGCCGCCACCGGCGCCCACAAGGGTATGTATCTCATCAATAAACAGCACTATATCGCCATCAGAGCCAGTTACTTCTTTCACTACCGATTTTAAGCGCTCCTCAAACTCACCTTTATATTTAGCACCGGCAATAAGCGCCCCCATATCTAAAGAGTATACCTGTTTGTTCTTCAAATTCTCAGGCACGTCGCCACTAATAATACGGTGGGCAATGCCCTCGGCAATAGCGGTTTTACCAACGCCGGGTTCGCCAATTAATATGGGGTTGTTTTTGGTGCGGCGGGTTAATATTTGCAACACGCGGCGTATTTCCTCATCTCGGCCAATAACAGGGTCAAGCTTGCCTTGGCGGGCCAACTCATTCAGGTTTTTGGCGTATTTATTTAGCGCATTATATGTTTCCTCTGCCGAGTGCCCAGTAGCGGTGGAGCCTTTACGTAAATCAGCAATGGCAGCAGTTAAATCCTTCTCGCTGGCGCCTGCATCTTTTAATAGCTGGGCAATTTGGTCTTTACCAGTTAGAATACCCAACAGCAAATGCTCAACGGTAATAAACTCGTCCTTCATTTTAGAAGCAACGGCTATGGCCTTTTGCAGCGCAGTGTTTGCGTGCTGAGATAAATAAGTATCGCCACCGGTAGATTTTGGATAGCTGCCGATAATCTTATCCAACGCCTGTTCCACCATAGTGGTATTAACATTGAGGCGCTTTAATAAAAAGGGCGTAACATTTTCATCAACCTCAAAAATACCTTTAAGCAAGTGGCCGGTTTCTACGGCTTGGTTGCTGTTGGTTATTGCCAGTTGCTGTGCGCTTTGAACAGCCTCCTGGCTTTTTAATGTAAAATTATTTAAGTTCATATGTGTTTATTCTAAAATTGGGAATACACTAACTTATCAAAATTAAAACCATTGCGTATTGCTGAATGTTTATAAGCCAAAATAGCAGTAAACCACCTACTAAAGTGACTAAATGGCTTATAAATAAATATATTTGTTAAAAATGAGAGACTATTATCAAATACTAAATGTGCCTTACGCTGCCGATGCTGATGAGATTAAAAAAGCTTACAAAGCATTGGCTGTAAAATACCACCCTGATTGGAATAAAGAACCTGGAGCCGAACTACTATTTATAAATATACACGAGGCATACGAGATACTAGGTAACGAGAAAAAAAGATTTGCCTATAATATGATGTTTATTAGGCACCTCAATCTTGACAATGGCAAATTTGCCGAATGGGAGAAAGAAGCCAATACCCGTGCCGAGCATTATGCCCAAATGCCTTATAAAACATACATAGAGGATGTATATAGCACATTCAATAGTTTAGAGGAAATGGAACGCACAGCATTCCGTTGGGTTGTAATGTTTGCCGGGCTGGCAGTATTTTTAACTTCCACAATAGTGTTGGGCTTATCAATATACAAAGTAGCAACAGAAGACAAACCTATCGAATTTTCGCTCTTATTGTCGTGGTTATTATTATTTGCTTTTGGCTTCTTAGGTTATAAAACTATCCAGAAAGAATTTGATCTTTATATGCGTTGATATTTCCCAGCTAATATGGAAATACTGATAACTTGCTAAATAACTCTTTTGATAAAGGAAAGCTTATGGCTGTAGTCGTTTAGCTCATCATCAAAAATACCTTTCTCATCTATTTTGCAGACCTTAACCTTGCCTGATGCATGTACAATATTGCCATGCCCTATCATAACACCAACATGGGTTATTTTACCGTCTTCATTAGCAAAAAAAGCTAAATCGGCAGCATGGGCATCCTTAAAATCTACCTGTTGCCCAATCTCTGCCTGTTGGCTTGCATCGCGAGGCAATTGCAGGCCACAGGCTTTAAAAACACTTTGCACAAAGCCGGAGCAATCTATACCCATTATTGTTTTGCCACCCCATAGGTAGGGCGCATTAAGCATTTTACTGGCTTTTATAAGTATTTTTTCGGCATTAGGTTTTTGCTTAAGTGGCCCAATATTTCCCTCAAAAGTATATGTACGTTTGCCTATTTTACCCTGGTTGGTTTCAGGATCAAAGTATGGAAGTATTGATGAACAGGGTACGTATAATGCTTCGTGCCCTTTTATTTTAAGTTTGCTAACAGCGTCAAAAGTCAGGTAAGCTTTGTGGCTTATGTATTCAGCCAAACCTTGCTCATCTAAAGGCTCATAAGTAAATCGTAGTATCCAACACTGGTATCCGTCAGCAAGATTTTCTACAAAAAACCATTCATTATTTGTTGTAATAATTTTAATAGCCTCGCCAAACAATAGCTGGGTAACCATTTCGCTACGGTGCGCGGGTTCTGCCCGCCCTGCAACAGCAGCCAGCTTAATAATGCCGTAAGTTGTTTTCAATTTATCGCTTGCTTTTCCAATCTATACGGGTGTTACCATATAGCACAGCGAAAATAATCAAGAAATACAATGCAAAGCCAAAAAAGTGAAATAAAGTCCACTCTTTGATAAAAAATATAACTGCTAAACAAAGTATATTAGTGGCTATTGATATACCAAATAAAGTTAATGCTACGCCACGGTCGCTAAAGCCAAAATATGATAAATGGTGCGTAGTATGGTCTTTACCTCCAACAAACGGCGACTTTCCTTTTAACAACCTGTTTATGGTTACGGTTGCCGTGTCGCATATAGGTACTATAAACATTAGGGCAGCAAGCATAAACTGTTTGCTTTGTATTACCTCTCCGTTATAGTCTGACGAGTTCCAGAAATAGATAATACCTATTGCTGCCAAAAACACGCCTAAAAACATACTACCGGTATCGCCCATATACATTCTTGATGGGTGCCAGTTAAATACCAAAAAGCCGCACAACGATGCCAAAACACCTACCATCATAGCCAGATGTACCTGATTTACATCACCTTTTAAAAGCAATAAGGCCAAACCACCCAATACTACGTTTATAGATGTTGTTGTAGTAACCCCATCCATATTATCCAGCATATTTACAGAATTCATAAGACCTACTACCCAAAACATTGTAAGGGAATAGTTTAACCAATCGAATGGAGATATTTTGATATAAGTGCCAGTTGAAATCAATATCAACCCACATAAAACTTGTAATGAAAATTTCATCAAAGGGCGTGTATTGTAAGCATCATCTGCTAAACCTAGTAAAAAACCAAGACTAACTGCTCCTAAAATGCCCATCATCTGGGTATTCATAAAGTTGTACCCTCCGGGTAAAAAAACCGAGTAAAAAGCTATTGAAAGCAGAAAAATAATATAAAAAGATATACCGCCTAAAGCAGGCTTTGTGGTACTGCTCCACCTAACAGCGGCAGGATCAGTATTCCGGGTACCCATATTACCTGAAAAGCGCAAAAACAGGGCATTTATTATTACAGAAAAAAGCCCTATAAAAGCTGCAAAAAGTAGGTACAACAATAATAGTGCATAGCCTTGCATCAACTGTGATATCTAATGGTATGTAAACAAATATAAAAAAACAATTAATCAAAAAAGCTATTAAATGCCGAAAAGTCAGTATAGGTCAAATCCTTATCTGATAGCAATGGTTCGGCAATACCCCAATCTATATCAAGGGTATGGTCATTCCACAACAAACCGTCTTCTGCTTCCCTGTTATATAGAGCAGAGCATTTATAGTAGAATAAAGTATTGTCTTCCAGACAAATAAAGCCATGCGCAAAACCTTTGGGCACAAATAAGGCAAGGTTATTTTCTCCGCTTAGCAGCACTTTATAATGTTGCCCATAGGTGGGCGAACTTTTTCTTATATCTACAACTACATCAAGAACACTTCCGCTAATAACCCTTACTAATTTATCTTGCGCGTATGGCGGTTTTTGAAAATGTAGCCCTCTTAATACTCCTTTGTTGGATAAGGACTGGTTGTCTTGCACAAAAGCACAGTTAATGCCGTTTATTGCATAATCTTCAATATTATACGATTCAAAAAAGTAACCACGTAGATCATTAAAAATTTTAGGTTTTAGTAGTAATAACCCATCCAGCGGGGTGGTAATAATTTCCATTAGCTTGGTATTATTTTCTTCAATATGCGTTTATATAATGGCTCCTTTTCTTTTCCCTCGCCTTTTTCCTCATCATAATACCCGAAACCATACAGGTAGCCATAACCATAACCATAGCCATAGCCATAGTTATACCCGTAGCTATAACCATAGCCATAATTATTTCGGTTGTTCTCTACGTTATTTAATATAATGCCCAATTTGGTTACATTATTTTCATTAACTAATTTTTCAATGTTAAGTATAAAGTTCTTTTTAGAGTAGTTTGCTTTTAAAATATAGATAGGGTAATCGGCCATTGTTATAAGGCGTATACCGTCTGTTACAAGACCAACTGGTGGGTTATCAACCACTACAACATCATATTTAGATTTCAACTCATCAATTACATCTTCCATCTTTTTACTAATAATAAGTTCTGATGGATTAGGAGGTATAGGGCCTGCTGTAATAAAATCAAGATTAGGTAAGTGGCTGTGTTGAACACAATCTTCTATAGTATCTTTACCTATCAATAATGTACTCATGCCCCTGTCGTTGGGCGCATCAAATCCTTGGTGGATTTTAGGTTTACGCATATCAAGGTCAATAAGTATTACCTTTTTTTCTGAAAAAGCTATAATACCTCCAAGGTTTATACTTACAAAGGTTTTCCCTTCGCCCGATATGGTTGATGTTACCGCAATTAATTTAGCCCCTGGTGTATTTGAAATAAAATCAAGATTAGCTCTAATAGATCTAAATGCCTCGGAAATAAGTGACTTAGGTTTTTTGTCAACAATTAACTGAGATACCGGTATCTCTTCAGAGAATTTAGGTACAAAACCAAGTATTGGCACTTGGGTAAGTTTAATAATATCGCCAATATTTGATATTTGGCTATGCATTAAATACCTGAAAATAATTAAGCCGAAACTAATTATTAACCATGTTAGTATAGCCGAAAGTACAATAACCTTCTTATCGGGGTAAACTGGTGCTTTTGATACTGTACCAAAATCAAGCACCATATTTTGTGGAACAAAACCAGCCCTTAATACAGTTAACTCAGCTTTTTGAATAACAAGTTGGTTATAATATTTTTCATTAATCTGGTTTTGCCTTTTAAGTCTTGAAAACTCAATAATATCGTACCCTAAACTTTTATTTAGCAATTGGGTATTTGATTCTACAATCTTATCGCCATATTCTTTACTTTTCATTATTAGCGATGCCTTTAAGCTTGCTATGCTGGCTACTATCAGCTTTTTCTGTATTTCAATCTGATAGTCTTTGGCTTTTATTTCAGAGCTGTTTAAAGTTACATCATACAACAGGTTTTGCCTACCCAATAATAATGTTTGCAAATCGTTTAACAGCTTGGTTATACTGCTGTTTGATGTTGTAGAAGACAAAGAAATTAACCCATAAACATCATTTATCTTCTTATTAATTTCTTTCTCTATTACTTCTAGTGTTTTTAACTCAAAATCAATTTCCAACTTATCGTTTTCAAGTTCATCAATTTTGCTTACAAGCCCTGCATTAGGATTAGTTTTTACACCTTCCGTATTATCATCTACAATACTGTTTTCAAGCTTAAACTTATTAAGCTCATCTTCTGATGTAGATAAATTGTCGTAAAGCCTGTTTATGGTTGTATCTAAAAACGCTAAAGTTTTACTGGCACTTTCAGATTTTTTTTCTACATCAAACGTTAAAAACTCATTAGCAACGGTATTTACTACATCCGCTGCTTTATTGGCATTCCTGTCATTAAATACTATTTTAATAGTCTTAGCCGCCTCGTTTAATATACTTACTGTTAAATTGCGGCTTACAAAACTTATTAAACCCTCCGGGTTGTTAATTAAAAAGTATTGGTTGTTAGATTTTAGAATATCATTATCTGATTTTAAATCCTTAGGGTTTAAAACTGTAATTTTTAATGAGTCTATTAATGGGACTTTAACCCATGTATCAACGGGAACAACTTTAGTATAGCGTTGCTGAGAGTTTTCGTAAGTTAATTTTACCTGATTTGCACTAGTAAAGTTAACATAGCATGGTATATCATATATAGCACTGGAAATTCCCTTTACCTCCACTCTGTAAGGGCAGGTTTTATACTGCTCAAAGCTAAGGATATTACCTTGTTTAAAGTAGCTGACTTTTAAATCCAGCTTATTTACTACACGTCCTAAAAAAACGCTGGAACGCATCAACTCTATTTCTGATGCGAGGTTATTATCAAAAATTTTGGGGTCGTACTGCATTAACTCTGCAGTAGTAGAACCTGTATTTAACTGCAATACCGCATTTGATTGAAATACAGGGTGTGTATACCTATTATAAATAACTGCAGCCGATGCGCAAACAATTAAAACAAGCGCAACCCAAAGCTGGTTTCTACGGGCTATTACCAGCAGCAAAGTAGGGTCAAACTCATCATTTATATTTGATATCTTTTTAGGGGCCGCCATTATCGCGTTAATACAATTATTGTTGTTATAGCAGAAAAAACACCAAATAAAGCAGATATATAGCTTATTGATTGCTGCAATGCTTGGTCAAAATTACGTTTTACAGGTTCTACATAAATAATATCATTAGCCTGAATTACCATAGAGCCACCAAGTTTTGCCCCATCTAGTGTAGACAAATCAATTTGATATACTATTGGGTTGGCTAAGCTACCGCGGATAAGTTTAATATTGTATGCTTTACTTAACGGTGGTATGCCTCCTGATAAAGCCAAAGCTTCTATAAGGGTAGTCCTTTCATTAGCCATGGTTATAACCCTAGCTGTATTGCCTCCAATAAATACCATAAAACGCCTATTGGTAACCTTCAATTCAATATAAGGCGAGTTATAATATTTAGAGAATTTTTCTTTAAACATGTCCTCTGCCTGCCTTATAGTTAAACCAACCACACTCATTCTACCCAAAATAGGAACATTTATTGAGCTATCGGGCTCAACAATATAACCCATTTGTGTTTGTTGGGTAGCATTAGAACCTACACCTGATACCAACGGATCTATTACAATACCTAAACGCTGCCTGCCATCATTGGTAAACACACTTATGGTTACAAAATCTGCAACTGCAATTTTATAAGTTTCCTTATTATTTAAGCTGTCATTATAAACAGCAAATGGATAATCATCTGGTGTTTTAAGCATTATGCTTTTGTTAGTATAGCAAGAACTTAGCATAACAACCATTACTAGCAAAGGCAGAGCCCATACCGCTACTCTTTTATATGCATACAATCTATCCATTGAGCGCAAATTTAATCATTTAGCAACCGCTTATACAAAGCATCAATATCAGTTACTAACCGTTTATAGTGGAAAGTGTCTTTAACATGCTCCCAGCCCCTTGCCCCCATTTTTAAGCGCAAAGCATCATCTTCTGCCAGCAATTGTAATTTTGCCCCAAAGACTTCAGCATCGCGGCTTTCTATAAGGAAAGATGTTTCATTTTCAAGCACCACATTACGTATGCCGCCAACATTGGTTGTAACAATAGGCTTGTTGGCAGCCTGCGCCTCTATAAGGCTTACCGGTGTTCCCTCGTTTAGCGAGGTAAGGGCTACAATATCCAAACCTGCCAATGCTCCATCAATATCTTTTATCCACGATGTAAATGTAAGCTGGGCTTTTACTGCATGATTATGCTCATTAGTATACACAATACCCAGTTCTGTAGCTTTAGCCTCTACTACGGCACGGTCATCACCATCGCCAATGATAAACGCCCTAACCTTTTTATTAGTTTTATCAAGCACCTTTTTAATGCTTTCTAAAAACAGGGCATGGCCTTTTACAGGAACAAGCCTGCCTATTATGCCTATGGCTATTTCATCATCAGCAAGATTATAATAGCTGCGGAATATGGCTCGCTTTTCTTGTTGGTTCTGCTGAAAGCGGTCAAGGTCGAAACCCAATGGAACAACAACTACCTTATCAGCGTTGCAAATTTTATGTTCTATAGTTAATTCTTCCTTTTGGCGGTTTGATATGGCTATAATTTTTGAACTCTTTTTGGCAAGATACCTTTCAATATTTTTATAAAATTCTGTTTTAGCCTTACCAAAATACGAATGGAACACGTGGCCATGAAAGGTATGTACAATAACTTTAACCCCACACGACGCTGCTGCCAAACGGCCCAAAGTGCCTGCTTTTGATGCGTGTGTGTGCACAATATCAGGCTTAAACTCTTTTATAATCTCTTTTATTTTGCGGTATGCTGCTATGTCTTCAATAGGCGATATTTCCCGTTTCATTTCTTTAATAAAAACAGGTTTCAACCCCAACTCGTCTAAAACATGTTCAGAGCTTTCTTCCCCTTCATCCAACGAGCCAGCAAGCAACATCGTTTCATACTCCGGTGGCAAATAAGCCGAAAGGTAGGCCGCATTGTAGGTGGGGCCTCCAATATTAAAACGGTTTATTATTCGCAGTACTTTGGGCATTAATTCATGTATTTTTTATACCAGTATTGAAAAACCAACAGCCCCCAAACACGTGCCGTAGCATCGCCGGGACTGTTTGACATTAATTGCTTTTTCAGCTTTTCAATAGCATCGTAGTTAAATATACCTTGTTTTTCTATAAAATCCACCGCTAATAAATCGTTAAAAATCAGGTCGTTTAACCCGGTTCTAAACCATTTAAGCAATGGTACTTCAAAGCCTTGTTTGCCGCGGTTATACAATTCCTCAGGCAAATAGCTGCGGAAGGCATCTTTCAATACCTTTTTGCGGCCGTGGGCATCAATTTTATAATTGGCTGGCAGGGTAAAGCAGTAGTTTACCACATCAACATCTAAAAACGGGTTGCGTACCTCTATACTATTGGCCATTGACATTAAGTCTACTTTCACCAGCATATCGTTAGGCAGCACCAGTTGCATGTCGGTAAACAGCACATCGTGTATATCGGTAGCCCCATTAATAGTGCGCAAGGTTACCCCTTTCCTAAACTGATATTCTTCCCAATCAACAGGCTTTTTAAGCAAAGCGGTAGCTTCAGCCTCGTTACAATAGCCTGCCCATCTCCAGTAGCGGTCTTTGGCGCTAAGCTTGTAGCCGGCAGCAAACTTTAATGCCTGTCGAACTTTGTTCCCTGCTTTAGTATTACGCGATGCCGGAAACAGCTTTAGAAATGGCTCTAATGCCGCCACCATTTGCTCTTTAGTACCCGCATTCCGTATCCTAAACTCTGCCTCGTGCTTATTGTAGCCGCCTAACATTTCATCGGCCCCATCGCCGCTAAGTGCAACGGTTACGTGCTTGCGGGTATGCATACTTAATATATGCACCGCTATAGCCGATGAGTCAGCAAAAGGCTCATCAATATAATCCAATACCTTAAAAAGGTTATTGTAAAGGTCGTCGTTACTTAACGAAAAAACAGTGTGATCTGTTTTGTACTTTTTAGCCACCATAAGGGCATACTGCGTCTCATCAAACAAAGGCTCATCTTTATACCCAATAGAAAAAGTTTTAAGATGCTTTGTTTTTTGCGCGGCTAAAGCCGTTACCACAGAACTATCAATACCACCACTTAAAAACGCGCCCAGTGGCACATCGCTAATCATCCGGCGCTCTACCGATGCATCAAGCAATTGTACTAATTTCTTTTGAGCATCATCGTAGCTTGGTACGTTGCCGCTAAAAGAAGCGGTAGGGTCAATATGGTAATATTCTGTAAACTCTAATTGCCCATTAGGATTTATAACCCCATAGTTACCCGGCTTAAGCTTAATTACATTTTTAAAAATGCTATTATTACCTGGCACATAGTTTAGCTGTAAATAGCTGTATAGCGATACGTAATCAATATCCTTTTTTATGCCGTATGCCAGCAAACCTTTCATTTCTGAAGAGAAGATAATCTTCTCCGTATCGTGATAAATATAAAAAGGTTTAACCCCGTAGCGGTCTCGGGCTATAAATACGGTTTCATTTACCTTGTCGTAAATAGCAAGGGCAAAAAAGCCGTTAATTTTACGTACAACGTCTGCACCCTCAAAAATATAAAGGTGCAACAATACCTCGGTATCGCCGGTAGAGCGTAGTTCTATACCCTTATCAATTAGCTGCTGGCGGTATTTTTGAAAGTTAAAAAACTCACCGTTAAAAACCACTGTATAGCGGCCACTAGGGTCGGTAAAGGGCTGGTTGGCTGCTGATGATGTATCAATGATAGATAACCTTAAATGTCCTAAGGCTACATTTTTATGGGTATAAATACCGTTACCATCGGGGCCCCTGCTAGCCATTGAGTCAATGGCCAAAGGTACCCTGTCTAAGTATTTTTTACCACTTTCACTTAGGGCAACAACACCCGTTATTCCGCACATCAAGGTTAAGTAAGCTACAAATATAATGAAATTGTATCAATGCAGAATGTATAATACATAATGTAAAATGATAGTTTAACATTAGCATTATGTTGACTACCATCTAAGAACTACAACCCTAAACTTACAACTGCTAACTAACAACTATATTTGTCGTATGGATTTAAATAAGCTTTACTCTGCTACCCGCACCGGTATTCACTCAACCAGCACCAATACCGACCCGCGCACAGAATATCAACGAGATTATGACCGTATCATTTTCTCAGCATCGTTCCGAAGGCTCCAGAATAAAACCCAGGTATTTCCATTGCCTGGTAGCGTATTTGTTCACAACAGACTTACCCACTCATTAGAGGTATCATCAGTAGGGCGCTCTTTGGGCCGCCTGGCCGGAGATTTTCTTGTTAAGAAATACGGAGGTGAACTTACCGATGAATCAAAAGAATTTTACAACCATAATTTATACAACGTTATTGCGGCTGCATGCCTTTGCCACGATATTGGCAACCCTGCATTTGGCCACAGCGGCGAGGATGCCATATCTAATTACTTTAAGCGGAACGAAACCCAGTTTAAACCTTTGTTTACTGATGCCCAATGGGCCGATTTTGTAAACTTTGAGGGCAACGCCAACGCCATACGCATACTTAACCAACAGCAAAATGGCAAAAGCGAGGGTGGCATGAAGTTGACCCATACTACACTAGCAACTATTGCCAAATACCCATGCGAGTCTATTGCCTCTAAGAAAGGGATATTGCACCGCAAAAAATTTGGTTTCTTTCAGTCAGAAAAGGAAACATTCTCTTTAATTGCTGAAAATACTGGCATGGTTAAAGAGAGCGATTACCCAATGATATATCTGCGCCAGCCATTTGTATGGCTGGTAGAGGCTGCCGATGATATTTGCTATAATGTTATTGACCTTGAAGACTCTCAGCGACTGGGTATTATAGATCATAATACCTGTACTGATATAATGCTTCGGCTACTTGACGATTTATTGCCTGACAGAAAGCAACGTAACAGGGAAATATTAGGTACTATGCCCGATAAAAACGAACGAATTTCTTTTCTACGCGCTACCTGCATAAGTGCTCTAATTACTCGAAGCCAAAAGGTATTTGAACAATATACTGATGATATAATATCAGGTAAAATGAGCAAGCCAATATTAGATATAATAGCCGAAGACTGCCCAGCAATCGATGAAATTTACCAATATTCTATTGAAAACATCTACAATTACCGCGGTGTAGTAGAGATTGAAAATGCAGGTTATACCATAATGTATGAGTTACTTTCTCATTTTATTCCACCTACATTAATGGAGAAAGAAAACAGGGCAAAATCTGACCAAAAAGCGCTTAAACTAATACCACAACAATACATTTATGAAGGACAGCCTGTATATAACCGAGTAATGGGTGTACTTGATTATGTTTCAGGCATGACAGATAATTATGCTACAGACATGTACCGTAAATTAAAAAGCATTGATATTGGAATAAATTTTTAGTTTTCAGTAATCAGTAGTTTGTATTCAGTTTATTAATATGAAATAGCCCCGGTATTTCTACCGAGGCTACATTTTTATCTTTTAACTATTAGTTTACAGGTGTATCACCTCTCCGTAGGCAGCGGCGGCGGCTTCCATAATAGCTTCGCTCATTGTAGGGTGTGGGTGTACCGATTTTATCATTTCGTGGCCTGTGGTTTCTAATTTACGGGCTACTACAATCTCAGCAATCATCTCGGTAACGTTAGCCCCAATAAAGTGGGCGCCAAGTAACTCGCCGTATTTTGCATCAAATATCAATTTAACAAAACCATCGGCGTTGCCACCGGCCTTTGCCTTGCCCGATGCCGAGAAGGGGAATTTACCCACCTTAAGTTCGTAACCAGCTTCTTTAGCGGCTTTCTCAGTATATCCAACAGAAGCAATTTCTGGCGAGCTGTATGTACAACCGGGAATGTTATTATAGTTAAGCGGCTCAGGGTTATGGCCTGTAATTTTCTCCACGCAAATAATAGCTTCGGCACTCGCAACATGGGCAAGGGCCTGGCCTTTTACCACATCTCCAATAGCGTAAATACCCGGTATGTTGGTTTTATAAAACTCATCAACCACAATTTTACCTTTATCAGTAACCACACCGGCATCTTCCAGCCCAATACCTTCAATATTAGACGTTACCCCAACAGCCGAAAGTACAACATCTGCTTCCAGAATTTCCTCGCCTTTTTTAGTTTTAACCGCTACTTTGCAGGTTTTGCCTAATGTATCTACACCGGTAACTTCAGCTTCGGTATATATTTTAATACCTGCTTTTTTAAAGCTACGCTCCAGTTGTTTTGATACTTCTTCATCCTCTACCGGAACTACGTTAGGCATGTACTCAACTATTGTAACATCTGTACCCATAGCTTTGTAGAAGTAGGCAAACTCAACACCAATAGCACCTGAGCCAACAACTACCATACTTTTTGGCAGCTCGGGCAATACCATCGCTTCGCGGTAACCCAGAATCTTTTTACCGTCTTGCTTTAGGTTTGGCAACTCGCGGCTGCGGCCACCGGTAGCAATAATTATATGGTCAGCTTCGTAATCAACAGCAATACCGTTAGCATCAGTAACGCTTATTTTTTTGCCGCCTTTAACCTTACCAAATCCTAGTATAACATCAATCTTGTTCTTCTTCATTAAAAACTGTACGCCTTTGCTCATAGCATCGGCAACACCACGGCTGCGTTTTATTACAGCACTAAAGTCGGCACTGCTTTTATCTACGTTTATGCCATAATCGGCAGCGTGGTTTATATAATCAAACACCTGGGCGCTTTTAAGTAATGCCTTGGTGGGTATACAGCCCCAGTTAAGGCAAACACCGCCCAATTCTTCCTTCTCTACCACAGCAACCTTTAAACCCAGCTGCGATGCCCTTATAGCTGCCACGTATCCACCCGGGCCGCTACCTATTACTATCAAATCATATTTCATATCCATAATATTTGCGGGTAAAGTTAGCAATTAGGGATTAGGGTTTGGGGGTTATGGGTTAGAAATTTCAATCAGCCAAAAAATAAAAACCCCCAACGGTTTTAGCGTCAGGGGTTATATAATAAGTTGTTAAGCTAAATACTAGCGGATAAAGCCTTTTTCGCGGGCTTCTTTAAGGCAGGCATTAATGCCTTTTTTGTTTACCGTGCGAAGCGCAGATGTAGATATCTTTAAAGTGATAACCTCACCTGTTTCAGGCACTGTAAAGGTTTTTTTAATCAAATTCGGATTAAAACGACGTAATGTTTTCTTGTTAGAAAACGATACTTTATGGCCTACAATGGCTTTTTTACCTGTTAATTGACAAACTTGTGACATGAGCTTGAATGCTTATTTTTTAAGGACTGCAAAGAAACTACTTTTTTTCTAATTATACAAGTTCTTTTACAATTATT
>JAIXUZ010000148.1 GCA_027483285.1 Bacteroidota bacterium | reverse complement strand
GTAACCACCCCATTCTGACTTATCAGTCAGAATTAACCCCTCCTTAAAAAGGAGGGGAGGTTAAAATTACCTTATCAAAAAGAGTGTTAGAATTTAACGCCGAGGTCGGTCATGAGCATTTTGTGCTCGCGGACTACATTATTAAACTCATCTATAATTTTGAATGAAACGGCAGGTTGGGGGCCCCAATCAAAATCGATAATGCCATAAGCTTTGCCAAAGAATACTTTGCCGATAGTGCGGCGCTTATTAAAGGCATGGTATATTTTATTATAATGAGTTAATCCGCTAGAGGTAAACTCATAAATAGGATACTCGCGGCCTTTTATTTCGCCTTTCAAAAATTCAGAGTGGTGCACATCTCCACTAATAAAAAGGACACCTGATGATTTTGAGGATACGATAAGCGTATCAAGCCTTTTTTTCGATTCAGGGAAACGTTTCCAAAGTTCGTACAAGGCGCGGTTGGGGATAAACTGGATGCTGGTACCTATAATATTAATTTGGGCGGTAGAGGTATTCAATTCGTTTTCCAGCCACTTCCATTGTTCATCGCCAAGCAAATCGCCTTTGCGGCTGTAGTCGTCGCGGTTGTAGCGGGTATCTAATAATATAACCTTTACCTTTTTACCCTCAGGCCCGTAGGTGTATGAAGTGTAGACACCCTCTTGCTTACGGCGGGGAGAGTCTTTCGGCTCACCAACAAAATCAAGGAACATGTGCTGGCTTGCCTTTTTAATTGGGTTGTCTTTACCTACATTATTTTGCCCGTAATCGTGGTCGTCCCAGGTGCCTATAACAGGAACCGTTTTAACAAGGTTTGCATACCCTGGATTGCTCATTTGTTTGTCCCAACAACCTTTTAATACCAGGGTATCTTCCGTATCAGCATATATATTATCCCCCATCCAAATCCACAAATCGGGGTTTTGAGACATAATATGCTCCCAATGGGGTTGCTCTAAATCTTCATTATTACAAGAGCCAAATGCTATACGGTTAATAGGTTGTGAAGTTTGAGCAGAAACGTTGGCAACTAAAAGTACGGCTGATGCCGATAGTGCCGCTAAGAATTTTTTCATATTGAAATAATGGTGTAAAAGTAGCAAACAATAGTTACGGGTATACATATATGGTAGATAAAACATAGCGGGCTATCTTCCTAAAAAAATATTCAATAAGGTAAACTATTATATTTTAGATAGTTTATATTTACAAACCAATATATATATTATGATTAAAAAATTACTGCCGATTTTGCTGGTTGTATTAACGCTGGGATTAAAAGCCCAGCCATATGCCATTGGGCATTTATCGTTAGCTACAACAGACCCAGCTCGCAATAACCGCAATGTTACCGCACAGGTTTATTACCCCGGAGTAACAGCCGGCGATGATGTAGCAGTAGCCAACGGTCAGTTTCCATTAATAATCTTCGGACATGGTTTTTTGATGCAGTACGGGGTATATAATAATATATGGGAAGAGCTGGTTCCCAATGGTTATGTAGTGGTTATGCTTACTACTGAAGGCGGTATACAACCCAACCATGGTGAGATGGGAACCGATTTTATCTTTTTGAAAAACTCTATACAAAACGATGCTGCAACTAATAGTGGCTCTGTATTTTACCAAAAGCTAACTACCACATCGGCCTACATGGGGCACTCTATGGGTGGTGGAGCCAGCTACCTTGGTGCGCAAAACGACCCTGATGTAACTGCATTGGTTGGTTTAGCCCCTGCAGTTACTAATCCATCATCAATAGACGCTGCGGCTACGGTGAGTAAACCAACACTTATATTCTCAGGGTCGGCAGACCCGGTAACACCGGCAGCAACGGCGCATATACCAATTTACGACTCACTAAAAAGTACCTGCAAAGTGTTTGTAAGTATAACAGGGGGCGGGCATTGCTACTTTGCCAATGCTGGCTCTGTTTGCGAAATTGGCGAAGGTGGCGGCAACTTTAGTATTACCCGCAATGAGCAACAAACTATTACCAACAGCCTGCTTACGCCCTGGCTAAACTACTGGCTTAAAAACGATGGAACAGCCTTAACTACCTTTGGTAGTGTATTACTTAGTGAAGGTGGAATTACCCACAATGAAACCTGCCCGCTATTGGCTACAGGTGTAAAAGAGGATGCATTTTCAGGCATTAAAATATTCCCAAACCCTGCAAGCACTATCATCAATATAAAAAACGAAAACCTGACAGGAAGTGTTAGCTACAAATTGGTAAATACCTTAGGGCAGAATGTGCTTACAGGTAGCTTTAGTGGCAACACAAGCAGCTTATCAACAAACGGTATACAAGCAGGTGTTTATACCCTTATTATTAAACAGAACAATCAACTGAAACCCTATAGAGTAATACTGCAATAACTATGAAAAGAATTGCTACACTTGCTTTGGCCCTGCTTGGTTTAACCATTTGCCTGCAGGCACAAATAGGCCACACAACTATAACATTTGCCGACCCCAGCCGCACAGGAGGTTTTGGAAGCGGCGGTGGTACCGGCAGGCAGATACAAACTGAAATCTATTACCCTGCTGCCACTACGGGCGACGATGTGCCTATTACGGGAAGCAATTACCCTGTAATAGTTTTTGGCCATGGTTTTGTAATGGTATGGAGTGCTTACCAAAATATATGGGAAGCACTGGTACCACAGGGTTATATAGTGGCTTTTCCGCGGACAGAAGGCGGCTTGCCGCCCAGCCATGGCGATTTTGGTTTAGACCTTGCCTATGTGGCTGAACAAATACAGACAAGAGGCACGGCCGACCCCGCATTTTTCTTTTACCAGAAAACAGCACCAACAACAGCCCTAATGGGCCACTCTATGGGTGGAGGCGCAGCTTTACTGGGTGCACAAAACAACCCTAATATAACAGCCCTATGTGTATTGGCAGCGGCCGAGACAAATCCATCGGCAGTAGCAGCAGCGGGCGCAATTAACGTACCATCGCTTATATTTTCAGGAGGAAATGATTGTGTAACACCACCTGCCGACCACCAGATACTTATGTATAATGCCTTGGTAAGCAAGTGCAAAACCCATATAACTATTACAGGGGGAAGCCATTGCCAATTTGCGGATGATAATTTTAACTGCAACTTTGGGGAGGTTACCTGTTCGCCATCGCCAGCCATATCCAGGGGGCAGCAGCATACATCGTTAGAAACCTACCTGATACCTTTTATGAATAAGTACCTGAAAGGCACCTGCGCACCCAACAGCAATTTTGACGCGCTTTTGCCATTAGGCGCAGACATAACCTATAACCAAACCTGCACATTTCAGGCGGGAACCGATGCTACTATATGTGCTGGAACACCTGTTACGCTAGGCAGTACAATTATGGATGGGTATACGTTTAACTGGACATCGAACCCTGTAGGATACACATCGGGTATTGCAACCCCATCACTAACCCCGCAAAGTACTACTACCTATATATTAAACTACACCAACCTGCAAAGCAATTGTGCGGTTACAGATAGTGTAACCATCATAGTAAATCCAACACCTACCGCCAACGCTAGTAGCAATACAACATTGTGTACAGGAAATACTTTGGCGCTGGGCATATCTCCGACGCAAAACGTAAATTACAGCTGGTTGCCTGCTACAGATTTGAGCGATGCAGGTATCGCAAACCCTGTATTTACACCCAGCCAGCCGGGCAACTTTCAGTATATACTAACAGGGGCTATTGGCGCTTGTACGGCTAAAGACACTATCAACTTAACAGTGCTAAATCCTCCTTTTATAACTGCACTTAGTAACCAAACGCTATGCCCGGGCGCGCCTGCGCAACTGGGTGTTACG
>JAIXUZ010000044.1 GCA_027483285.1 Bacteroidota bacterium | reverse complement strand
CCCATATTCTCCGGCTCTTCCTGCACCCAAACCAGTTTTTTCTGGTTTTTGTAATGGCTTACTACCGCTTCTAAATGGTGCAGTGGCAATGGGTAAAGTTGCTCTATACGTACAATAGCCGTATCGTCTATATTGTTCTTCTCGCGGTAGTCTACCAACTCGTAGTATAGCTTTCCGCTGCAGAATAATACCTTCTCTACCTTATCGGCTTTCACCGTAGTGTCTTCTATCACTTCCTGGAACGAGCCTTTAACCAACTCGGCCTGGGTAGATATACATTTTGGGTGGCGCAATAAGCTCTTAGGCGTAAACACAATCAACGGCTTGCGGAAATCGCGTTTCAGCTGGCGGCGCAGTACGTGGAAGAAGTTTGCAGGCGTAGTACAATTAACCACCTGCATATTATTCTCTGCACACATCGTAAGGTAGCGCTCTAAGCGTCCGCTAGAGTGTTCAGCCCCCTGGCCTTCATAGCCGTGGGGTAAAAGCATTACAAGCCCGTTCATAGCCCACCATTTATCTTCGGCTGCGCTTATGAATTGGTCAATGATAATTTGCGCACCGTTATTAAAGTCGCCAAACTGCGCCTCCCAAAGGGTAAGCGTGTTAGGCGCTGCAAAAGCGTAGCCATAGTCAAAGCCAAGCACACCGTATTCAGATAGTAGCGAGTTGTAAAACTCTACCTTGCCTTGTTTGGCATCAAGGTTTTGCAACGGAACGTATTCGTCTTCAGTATCTTCTATTTTGATAACCGCGTGGCGGTGAGAGAAGGTGCCGCGCTCCACATCCTGGCCCGATAGGCGTACATTGAAGCCTTCCAGCGCAAGCGTGCCGTAAGCCAAAAGCTCAGCCGTGCCCCAGTCAAATTTATCATCTTCAAAAACCGCTTTACGTCTGTCTTCTAGTAGCTTCTGTATCTTCTTAAAGAACTTTTTGCCTTCCGGTACTTCCGATATTTTCTCCAGTACCTTTTGTATGCTCTTTTTATCAGCTCCCGTCTCCGGCGATTTTTCAAAATCGTCTTGCGTAGCTAAGCGTAAGTCTTTCCAGTCGTCACTTAAGAAAGGCTTAATAACGTTTTTGGTAATCTCTTTCGATCGGTCAAGCTGTTGCTGCAATTTCTCTTTGTAAGCCACTTCCACCTGCTTGGCGTAGGCGGCATCAATAACACCTTCGGCAGTAAGTTGCGTTTCGTATATCTTACGTGGGTTCGGGTGTTTCTCTATCGCTTTGTAAAGCACCGGTTGGGTAAAGCGTGGCTCGTCGCCCTCGTTATGCCCGTATTTACGATATCCCAATAGGTCAATAAACACATCGCGGCCAAATGTTTGGCGGTACTCCATTGCCATTTTGGTAACGTGAACCACCGCCTCAATATCGTCTCCATTTACATGGAACACCGGCGACAGCGTTACCTTGGCAATATCAGTACAATACGTACTGCTACGGGCATCAATATAGTTAGTGGTAAAACCTACCTGGTTGTTCACCACAATGTGTATCGTTCCGCCGGTTTTATAACCGTCTAAAAAAGCCATTTGCACCACTTCGTACACCACGCCCTGGGCGGCAATAGCCGCGTCGCCGTGTATAAGTATCGGTAGCAATCGTTTATAATCGTTGTTTAATAAAAGGTCGGCTTTAGCACGGGCAAGGCCTTCAACCACAGGGTCTACAGCCTCTAAGTGCGATGGGTTTGGCGATAACGTCATATTCACCTTGCGGCCATTCACCTCGCGGGTGGTATGGTGGCCAAGGTGGTATTTCACATCGCCACTAAACTCCTCATCATCATAGTCTTTCCCTTCAAATTCGCTGAATATCTCCGCGCAGTCTTTACCAAAAATATTGGCAAGCGTGTTTAGGCGGCCACGGTGGGCCATACCTACCACAATCTCTTCAACGCCACCTTCCGCACCTTTTTCAATTATCACGTCCAGGGCAGGTATCAGCGATTCGCCACCTTCAACTGAAAACCTTTTCTGGCCCACAAACTTTGTATCCAAAAAGCTTTCAAACAAAACAGCCTCACTCACCTTTTGGTAAATCTGCTTCTTTTGGTCAGCCGTAAACTGGCTGCGGTTTTTAGTGTCTTCCAGGCGGGCGCGCAACCATTCTACAATCTCGGGATTGCGGATGTACATGTACTCCACACCAATACTGTCGCAATACGTATGCTTCAGGTGGTCAATAATATCCTTTAGCTTGGCATTGCCCATACCAATCAGTTTACCCGCTTCAAAGCTGGTTTCAAGGTCGGCAGAAGCAAGGCCAAAATTCTCAATGTCAAGGGTAGGGGTGTAGTGGCGGCGCTCGCGTACGGGGTTTGTTTTGGTAAACAAGTGGCCGTTTTTGCGGTACGCGTTTATCAGGCTGATAACGTTAAACTCTTTGCCAACCACAGGGCTTGCAGCCCCTTCTTCAAAATTAGTGCGGGCAAATTCAAAGCCTTCAAAAAAATGCTGCCACGTAGTATCAAGGGCTGTAGGGTCGCTAATGTATTGCTTGTACATCGCATCAATGGTAGCAATATCGGCGTTACCTAAAAAAGAAAGTCTGTCCATCTTTATCGTTAAAACTCAAAAGGCAAAGTTAAGTAAATCTTAACGGTTTTCCTAAGCCCTCCGTACCTTAGAATAGACAATTTCTTAACAAGATTGTTTAGCTTTAGAGAGGGGAGAGGGGCAGGGGTGAGGCTATTAGCCAAGGCGTTTATAATATTTCCTCAACACCACCTTTTGCAGCACCCGTTTAAGGATTAAGATAGCCAGTTCTTCCGGCATTTCGCGGGCGTTGGGGCGGTTTAGCTGGCGGCTTATTTCGCGCTCGCTAAGGTCTACCGAGTACATTATAGCCGATAGCTTGCCACGGTCGGTTTCGTATAGGGTATGGAGTATATCGCGCAGGTTATCAAT
>JAIXUZ010000423.1 GCA_027483285.1 Bacteroidota bacterium | reverse complement strand
CAACACATCGCCCCTTACCTCCCACTCTGCCTGCGTTACATCGCATAGTGTGGTTTTAACATCGGTATGGGCTTTGCTGAATGCTTTAAAGTCTTTAACATTGAGCAACAGGGCAGCAGCCTTATTCATAAGATCAATATCCAAATCGCCGGTATAATAGTACGCAAGCCCTTGGGTAAAGGGGTTTTTATGGCGGACAATTTTATATTCATACACCCTTTTAATCGCGTCGAAACGGGCATGCGCATCAGCATTAACCTCAGTGATGCCTTTGATTGCTATAGCATTCGGCAACAGCTTATTAAGCTTATACACCAAATCAGAAGAATTGACTATAGCTGTTTCTAAATCCAAATGGGCATAGTAATCAGAGGCATGCACACCGGTATCAGTTCGGCCACAGCCCACCACTTCTGTTTCAGCCCTAAGAATAACGGATAAGGCTTTTTCAACCTCTGCTTGTACGGTAGGCGCATTAGGCTGAACCTGCCAACCATTGTAGTTGTTACCGTTGTATGCTAAACGAATAAAGTAGCGTGGCATAAGCAACAAATATAGGGCTATTTAATAATAGCCAAAGGAGCTACAAGGCCTGAGTACTCTTTTATATCCAATTTAATGGCCCACTACCAAGACATAGGCCTACAAGCGGATGGGTGAATGATTGGCATCATCACTTAGCCAAATAATCATTTTGCTTTTATCATCAAACACTAGCCCCTATTGCAATACAGGCTTTAATTTAATGCAGCACACCTTACCAAATTTGGCATGGATAACATTTTTGCCCATATATTTAAACATAAAGGGCCACACCTCTTCATCAAAAATAGTCTCGATAGTATTAAAATTAACCATTTTGTTCTTGGTATAATCGGGTGTGCGCATAATACCCAGCTGATAGAATATCTTAGAATCCTAGTTTAGCAAAAAACAGAATCCTAGGTTTTAGACTTATCAGAACCGCTACGCTTTACTTTTACCAGGCTTTTTTATGATTATATACATCAGTTACCCATCCACCTTTATTTATCCCACAGATAAACAACAACGGATTAAGGCTTTGATCATCTATATATTTAACCTCTTAAAATAAAAGCCCCTTTTGTGTAGTAACCATCGACAATATGAAACGTGATACGCCTATCTATTTGCTTTGCATCTGAGGTAACCTTAAGCTACGAATTCATAGTAAAAACTTTTAACCAAAATGAGACGTAAAAAGCCATAAATTTGTAGATAACCAATGCCATGCTAGTTAAAAAGTTAATTATATCAAGCCTTGTAGTATTCTGTTTGTTGGCAAACAGCAGTTTAAATGCGCAAGACAGGTCGTACGAGTTGAAAAACTCGCTGCTTAGCTTTGGCGGAGGGTTTGGCTGGGTGTCAAGCTTTTATAGCGATAACAGCCAATGGCCTGCACTATCATTATCTTATGAAAAAGGGCTATTGGGTTTTAATAAGGTGGGCCTGCTTAGTTTAGGCGTTACCGGGGCATACCACCATGCATATTACCAATACCCTAACAGCAGTTATAATGCCAACTGGAACAATGTAGTTTTGGCTTTTAGGGTCGCATTGCACCCTACTTTTTTAATGACGCAGCATTTTAACTGCTACATAGGTTTGAATGCAGGTGCACGTTATGAGTTTTTTAAGGATGAATATTACGACCAATCGCCTACGGTTTTTGAGGCAGACCCTTATAAGCGCTACGGTGGATTTAGGCCATTGGTAGCAGGCTTTGTAGGTATGCGCTGGTTCCCAGGCGAGCGCTTGGGCTTTTTTGTAGAAGGCGGATATGGTATGAGCTATATTACTATAGGCATAAATTGGAAGTTTGGCGAACGTAATATAAAAGCCGACCCTGATATTATTAAAAGAGGAGTAAAAAGGCCGCGGTATTAACATGTAAAAGCCTTATATTTACAGTACCATGAGGTTATTTTTTATCTGTATAGGGATTTTAGCAGCATATGTTGCACAGGCACAGTTGCCTGATATTTCGCCTGCATCGCAGTTAGTAGAATTTAATAAGCTGGTGCATACCGAGGGGTTGTCGTTTTCATCAACCAAACAGGCCAATATAACTACAGGCACGGGCAGCAACTACGATGTAAAATACCATAGACTGGAAATAACGGTAGACCCTGCAGTTAGGGCTATACAACAAGGGTGTGTTACCACTTATTTTACTGCAACATCAGTAGGTAATAGCGTAGCTTTTGATTTGATAGATGCTATGTTTGTAGACTCTGTAAAGCATAATGGAGGGCTTGTTACCCACCTGCACTTTAATGATGTTGTAACCATTACCCTATCATCAAGCCTTGCTATTGGGCAAACAGACAGTGTCTCGGTTTACTACCATGGGGTGCCAGGAAATTCGGGCTTTGGATCTTTTACTACAGACTGGCAAAATGATAGTATACCTGTTATGTCAACCCTATCTGAACCTTACGGTGCTCGAGATTGGTGGCCCTGCAAACAAACGCTAAATGATAAAATTGACTCGGTTGATATATATGTTACCTGCCCCGAAAAGTATGAAGTGGGCTCTAACGGATTGCTTATTAGCAGTATTGATAATGGATTGACTAAAACCTATCGCTGGAAGCACCGTTACCCAATTGTTACATACCTAATAGCCTTTGCCTGTAGCGATTACGCTATCTATTCAGACTATGCCTATTTACATGGAGACACGATAGAAATATTAAACTATGTATACCCTCAAAACCTGATAGTAGCCCAGCAGCAAACCCCGCAAACCGTAAGGTTTATGCACTTGTTCGACTCGCTTTTTACACCCTACCCGTTTGGTAGCGAGAAGTATGGCCATGCGCAATGGAGCTGGGGTGGTGGTATGGAACACCAAACTATGAGCTTTATGGGCAGTTTCGGGTTTGAACTAATATCGCACGAGTTGGCCCACCAATGGTTTGGCGACAAGATTACCTGTGCATCATGGCAGGATATATGGTTAAACGAAGGCTTTGCTACCTATTGCACAGGTATATCGTATGAATTTACTGAACCACAATATTGGTTACCATGGAAAAAACTATCTCATGACAATATAATAGCGGCCCCCGACGGATCTGTATTTTGCAGTGACACAACGACCAGCAACAGGATATTTAATGGAAGACTTAGCTACCGAAAAGCAGCTTTTTTGCTACACATGATACGTTTACGTATTGGCGATGATAACTTTTTTACCGCTATAAAAAATTACTTGAACGACCCTTTGGTAGCCTATAAATTTGCCTTAACGGAGAACCTGAAATACCATTTTGAAGAGCAAAGCGGAGTAGACCTTACCGAATTTTTTGATGATTGGTATTATGGCCAAGGGCATCCACAGTATACCCTTAAATGGGGGCAATTCCCCTCTAGCAGGCTGATAATAGAACTAAACCAACAGCCAACACACCCATCAGTTGATTTTTTTGAAGGGCCTTTGCCTGTTAGGTTGAAGAGCGCTACTAACGATACTACTATAATACTTGAACATACCTTCAACGGGCAGATATTTGACCTTCAACCGGGCTTTCCTGTAGACTCTGTTATTGTAGACCCCGAAATACAAGTAATACAGCAAAATACGGTTATTAAAACCGATATAGATTCTGATGACGGGATAATAGTATATCCCAACCCAATAAAAAATACCGCTGAGGTTAAGTTTGACAGCCCATTATACACTGCGGTGCGCTATGAGTTGTTTGATATATCAGGCAAACTATTAGAAAGCAGGGATGTTCAAAATGCCGGCTTCGGGTCGTTTAGTATTGATATGACGCCCTACCGAAACGGTGTTTATTTTATCACTGTATGGTCTAACTATGGTAAAGACAGCAGTAGCCTGAAGAAAGCAATCAGGAAGAAGATAGTGAAGGTGTAATTCAGAATGCAAAATACAAAAATGACTAATTATGAATTTTGCATGCCTATTCTTTGTTCTTGCTATCCATAATGATTGTAACCGGGCCATTATTAACCAAGGCTACTTTCATATCAGCACCAAACTCACCGGTACGGATAGGGCGGCTGATAATATCCCTTAATTCTTTGCAGAACATTTCATACATCAGGCGCGCCATTTCAGGCTTTGCCGCTTTAATAAACGATGGGCGGCTACCCTTAACAGTTGAAGCAAACAAGGTAAACTGGCTTATTACCATTACCTCGCCATCAACATCCTGAACTGAGAGGTTCATCAACCCTTTATCATCGCCAAAAATGCGCATGTGGCCTATTTTTTTAGATAGCCAAATAGCATCAGCCAATGTATCTTCAGGCTCTATACCTAATAATACTACTAACCCGTTTTTTATCTTTGATTTTACCGTTCCGTCTATTGTGACAGATGCCTCTGTAACCCGCTGAATCACTGCCCGCATAACTAAAGATCTAATATAAATTCTGTTTTTGTTCTTTTAAATCGCCTAAAATAGCAAGGTAATTAGTATATCTTTCGGCTTCAATATTTCCATCTTCTGCTGCCTGCAACACTGCGCAGCCAGGCTCGCCATCGTGCACGCAGTTTGTATATTTGCAATCGCCTTGGTATTTGTATATATCAGGAAAGTATGACGATAATTCTTCGGGCTCCATCTCTACCAAGCCTAACTCTTTAATACCAGGCGTATCAATAATAGCACCGCCGTTTTTTAGCTGAAACATTTCGGCAAAAGTAGTGGTGTGTTTACCTTTATCATGAGCAACCGATATTATACCTGTGCGCAGCCTGAGTTGAGGGTCGATAGTATTTATAAGGGTTGACTTGCCCGTGCCTGAATGGCCGGTAAATAAGGTAATCTTCCCCTTTAGTTTTTCTAATAACACATCAAGGCCTTCTCCTGTAGCCGCCGATACTTCAAAGCATTCATACCCCGCTTTGGTATACAGGTTTATAAACCAATCCTGCAAGGCGCGGGTTTCTTCAGTTAGCAAATCCACCTTATTAAATACAATAAAGGGCGGAATGGAATACGCCTCTGCTGTTACCAAAAAACGGTCTATAAAACCTGTTGAGGTGCGCGGCGATGCAACTGTTGCCACAACCAAGGCCTGGTCCATATTAGATGCAATAATATGGAACTGCTTAGAAAGATTGATTGATTTGCGGATGATGTAGTTCTTACGCTCGTTCAAACCCACTATCCATGATGTGTTTTCATCGGCATCAACCTCTACCTCTACCCTATCGCCAACAGCAACTGGGTTAGTTGTCTTAATATCCTTCAAACGGAACTTGCCACGCACTTTGCACTCAACAATGTCGCCACTGTTTAAGAGCACCGTACTAAAACTACCGGTCGATTTTATTACGAGTCCTTCCTCCACTAACTATTTGGTGATGATTGTTGCTTTTTGTTCTGTTAACTTATTACTCATTCCAATATCTTTGCAAAGGTAAGTATCACGCTTATCATAACCATCTTTTTAAATCTTGTTCAGACATAATGTCAATACAGGTTAGCAATATCACCAAATTATACGGCACCCAAAAGGCGTTGGACAATGTATCGTTTTCGGCTGAAAAAGGCCAGATTGTAGGCTTTTTAGGACCAAACGGTGCCGGCAAAAGTACTATGATGAAGATTATAACCTGCTATGTTAGCCCCGACCAAGGGTCTGTTAAGGTATGCGGGTTTGATACCTTTGAAAACTCTATTGACGTACGCCGCAAAATTGGCTACCTGCCAGAAAATAACCCACTGTACCTTGAAATGTATGTCAAAGAGTACCTTGACTTTGTTTGCGGCATTTACAAAATAAAGAACAAGAAGGCCCGTGTTGCTGAAATGATTGAGCGCACCGGCTTAGGCATAGAACAGCAAAAAAAGATTGGCGCGCTAAGCAAGGGCTACCGCCAGCGTGTGGGTTTGGCGCAAGCCATGATACATGATCCTGAAGTGCTTATTCTTGATGAGCCTACCAGCGGTTTAGACCCTAATCAATTGGTTGATATACGCCTACTTATCAAAGAACTGGGTAGAGAGAAAACAGTTATGCTATCTACCCACATTATGCAAGAGGTAGAAGCTATGTGCGACAAGGTTATCATCATTAACAAAGGCAAAATAGTAGCCGATGACAAGGTTGATTCGCTAAGCCAATACCGCGTGGGCAATGCCGCCATTGTGGTTGAATTTAACAAAGCCCCTAACCTAAACGACCTTAGGAAGCTAAACGGGGTAACCAAGGTAGAAGAGTTGGGCTCTAACAAATTCAGGATATCGTCTAAAGGCAATGCCGATGTGCGCTCTGAACTGTTTAAATATGCAGTAGAGAAACAACTTACCGTGCTTACCCTTAATAAAGAAGAGGCCAGTATTGAAGATGTATTCCGCCAACTTACAAAAGGTAAATAACCTTATTGTATAGTATCAGTAACCAATACTGTTCCGCTAATTGGGCAGTAAGTGGTTTTCTCCGTAAGCACCGTGCCATTTAGTTTTATCCGCCCTGTAACAGCGGCAGGGCTACCTGATGAATTTTGAGCAGCCAGTAAAACAATACCGCCTTGCTTTGCCTCTATGGTCTGCTTCCACAAGCTGTTTTTATCCTGCAAACTTACCTGGTTGCCATCAGCATCGTAATACACAACAAAGCAATTAGGGCAGTCAATAGAATACTCAATTGTACGCGGCTCGTATGCCGAATCATCCTTTTTACAGGCGCCAAGCAGAAACAAAGCAGCAATAGGTAATACCAAGTAAAGCTTTTTCATAGGTTCTTTTTTAGCAAGTTAAAAAAAACTGCACATAAAAAAAGGCCCTTGGTATAAGGGCCTTTTTCGTAATCCAAAAAGTAATTTAGTCTTTATTCTTGTGTGGATTGTTAAGCTTGCTGTTTTTTATGCTGTATAAAAAGTAAAACGCAAGGCCTGCTACCATCCATATAAAAGACATAATTAAAGTTTGTCCTGGCTCTGAAGCTATCATTAAACCACAAACCAATATGCCTAGTATAGGCACTAATGGAACTAGCGGGGTTTTAAATGCCCTTGGTATCTCAGGGCTTTTATAACGTAAAATAATTACACCAAGGCAAACCAAAATAAAGGCAAACAAGGTTCCTACTGATGTTAAATCGCCGGCTACACTACCCGGAATAAATGCACCAAAAATACCAACACCAATCATTAAAACTATGTTTGCTTTATAAGGGGTACGATATTTCGAATGAAGATCAGAAAGCATTTTAGGCAGCAACCCATCGTGCGACATTGAAAAGAACACTCGGCTTTGCCCCATAAGCATTACTAACATTACTGATGAGAAACCAGCCAAAATAGCAATAGTAACAGCGGTGCCTAACCATTCGTAACCATGCATATACTGCTGTATTGCGTATGAAACTGATGCTTCTTTGCCTTTTACAGGATCAATAAAGTCGGTAAAAGGAGCAACCCCGGTTAACACGTGGGCAAACAATATGTATAGTATTGTACATACGGCCAATGAGCCAAGGATACCAATAGGCATATCGCGTTTAGGGTTCTTAGCTTCTTGGGCAGCGGTAGAAACAGCATCAAAACCAATAAAGGCAAAAAACACAATGGCTGCGCCTTGCATTACTCCGCCAAAACCATGGTGAAAGAATTCGGAATAGTCCCAAAATTTACCTCCACCCATATCTATAGAAGGCTGGGTTGCTGGTATCATATATGGTGCATGGTTTAAAGGGTTTATAAAACCCCAGCCAATAGCAATAAATACTAATACAATAGCCACTTTAATAAATACAATAATAGCATTTACAATGGCAGACTCGCTAGTACCTTTTATTAATAGCAGGCTTAGCACTACTATAATAAACAGGGCAGGCAGGTTAATTAAGCCATGGGTACCATCTGCTGCAACCTCAAACGGACTATGACAGAGGTTATACGGTATTGCCCCCCCAAGTAAGTTATTTAAGTACTCGCTCCACGCTATAGAAACGGTTGCTGCACCCAGTGCATACTCCAATATCAAAGCCCAGCCTATAATCCAGGCAACAATCTCGCCCATAGTAGTGTAAGCATAGGTATAAGCGCTACCTGCAATAGGTATCATCGATGCAAACTCAGCGTAGCACAAACCGGCAAAGGCACAGCCTACCGCTGCAATAATAAATGAAATAGTAACAGCCGAACCGGCATGTCCGCCAGCTGCTGCTGCGGTACGTACAAATAAGCCGGCGCCAATAATAGCCCCTATGCCCAGCGCTAATAAAGACCAAGCGCCTAATGTCCTTTTAAGGCCTTTCTCGTCTCCTGTTGCTTCAGCCATCAGTTTAGCCAATGGTTTTACAGTAAATAGTTTATTTTTTGCCATATCGTTTTTTAAGTGGGCACTAAAATAGTATTATTAACCAAACGTTGCTACAATATGATATTAACAAAAAAGCCACCCATAGTTTGAGTGGCTTTTTTTTAATAGCATAAATAAGTTATTTAGTTTTTCATTCCATCAAGCAAGTCTTTCATTTCCTTATACTTACCATCGTTTTCAACTTTACCGTAAAGGTCTTTAAGTGCTTTTATATAGATAACTTCTTTAGGGTCAGTTAAACGGGCTTTCTCAATAAACTCAATAGCCAACAGGTATTGCTTTGTGCCTTTATCTTTCTCAATATCAGCCTCTTTAAACATACGTTTGTCTACATAAGAGTTCGATTTGTCTAAGAAGATATTGCCACGGTTTACATACACTACCCCTAAGTTGAACAAAGCATCACCATAGTCAGCCTTAATCTCAATAGCTTTTTTAAAGTTCTCTTCAGCTTTAGTGTATTGCTTGTTCGCTGTAGCGGTATCTGCTTTATCAGTAGCGGCCTTGGCCAGGTTGCTGTAAACAGTACCTGCTGCAAAATATAGAGTAGGGTTTTTAGGGTCGGCAGCAATAGCGTCTTTCAGGTTCTTTTCAGCACCTACGTTATCGTTTTTAATAAGGTAGTAGTTAAGCTCATCAATAATAAGGTTAACATCGCTTGGGTATTTAGCGCGGCCTTCCTGCAATGTTTTCATAGATGTGGCAGTATCACCTTTCTCAGCATAAATACGCGACAGGTCTAAATAATTGGCCGCACCACCAATACCGGCTGCACTTAGCTTGTTAATGTAAAACACCGCCTTATCGTAATTTTTGCCGTTTTTAGAAGCTAACAAAGCATTACGTACCGCAAGGGTATCAAAGGTTTTACCCTCTTCAGCCAGTTTAATGCATTTTTCAAATTGTATAAGGGCCGATGTGTAGTCTTTGTTAGTAAAATCGGTTACCCCTTTGTTTAGCACCTGGGCCGAACAAAAGCGGTATTGCATTTTAGCAATGTTGGCAAATTCATATTTAGGGTCTAGCAATAAACACTTTTGATAAGAAAAGGCCGCATCGTAATATGGATCTGGAGACAAACCGGCATGGGTTGGGTTTTTGCTTTGGCCAATTTCAAAGTAGATATTGCCGCGGTAATACCATGTTTTTGGCTTGCCCATAGTACTTTCGTCGGTAGTAGCAGGCTCTATACTCTCTTTGGCTTTACCTAAAGCCTCAGGCTCGCCCTGCCTATCGCGTTTGTAGTTTTCTAAATAGTTATAGGCCGAAACTACTTTCGCGTTCTGACCAAAACTTACTGCCGCTGTTAAGGCTACGGCTGCCAAAGTGATTCTAAGTTTCATTTGTTTTCTGTTAAATCAGTGTTCAAAATTAATGCTTTGTATCAATTATACACACTACATTTTAAACTGTTTATCGCATAATTTCAAATTACGTGCCTAAAATTAGAGTGCCTGGGTTTAGTTTTTCCATAAAACCATTCTAAAAAAATCCCCTGGTCCAGATAGTTGTTGGGACCAGGGGATTTTTTATTCTTTATTTCTTTATCTGTTCATTGAAGATTACTCTTCAGTTTCCGGCTCGGCTTCATCGCCTTCTTCACCTTCCACATCAGCATCATCTTCCAGTTCTGGCTCATCAATTTCCACATCGTCAACTACCGGCCCTTCTAAAACTTCGCCGTCAATTACTACGTGTTCTTCTTCAGGATCGCTTTCCACTTGGGTAACGGCTGCAATAGCATCTTTACCACCCAGTTTAATAAGGCGCACACCTTGGGTTGCACGACCCATTACGCGCATATCGGCTACTGCCAGGCGAATGATGATACCGTTACGGGTGATAATCATTAAGTCGTCCTCGTTGGTTACCTCTTTCAGGGCTATCAAAGCACCTGTTTTTTCGGTTACGCTAATGGTTTTAACACCCTTGCCACCACGGTTGGTAATACGGTAGTCCTCAAGGTCCGATCGTTTACCGTAGCCGTTTTCAGATACCACCAATACGTTGTGCGTTGGGTCGCTAATACAAATCATACCTACAACCTCGTCATTCTCGTGTGCAAGGCTTACACCGCGAACACCCGATGCGTTACGACCCATTGGGCGCGCTTTAGCTTCGGGGAAACGAATACACTTGCCAGAACGTAATGCCATAAGGATATCTGCTTTGCCATCGGTTAAGCGTGCCTCTAATAAAGTCTCGCCATCGCGAACGGTAATTGCATTTATGCCATTTTGGCGTGGACGGCTGTATGCTTCCAGTTTAGTTTTCTTAATGGTACCTTTATTGGTACACATTACAATAAACTTACCTTCTTCTTCCAGATTGGTTACATTAATAAAGGCGCGGATCTTATCGTTTGGCCCTATTTGTATTAGGTTTTGTATAGCGCGGCCTTTAGAGTCTTTAGAACCCTCAGGTATTTCGTACACCTTCATCCAGAAACATTTACCCTGCTCGGTAAAGAACAGCATATAGTTATGGGTTGATGCAATAAATATTTGCTCTACAAAGTCCTCATCACGGGTACGGGCACCTTTGCTGCCTTTGCCACCACGTGCCTGCTGGCGGTATTCGCTGGCGGCGGTACGTTTTATGTAGCCCATGTGCGATATGGTAATTACCACATCCTCATCAGCTATCATATCTTCCATGCGGAAGTTGCCACCTTCGTATATAATATTGGTACGGCGCTCATCACCGTATTTCTCCATCACCTCGCGCAACTCGTCTTTAATAATACCGTAGCGCATCGCTTCGTCAGATAAAATCAAACGCAGGTTAGCTATCAGCTTCATCAATTCGTCGTACTCTTCTTTAATCTTATCGCGCTCCATGCCAGTTAGCGTAGATAAACGCAAAGCAAGCACTGCTTTAGCCTGTATCTCGCTTAGCTGGAAGCTGGCCATTAAGCCATCCTTAGCAACCTCGGGCGTAGCAGAGCTACGTATTAATGCAATAACCTCGTCTAGGTGGTCCAGGGCTATCAGGTAACCTTCCAACACGTGGGCACGCTTTTCAGCCTGCTCCAGTTCATATTGTGTACGGCGCACAACCACCTCGTGGCGGTGTTTCACAAAGTTTACAATAAGGTCTTTCAGGTTCAATACCGTTGGGCGACCATCTACCAGTGCAATATTATTTACGCTGAATGATGTTTGAAGCTCTGTATGCTTATATAAGTTGTTTAGTACAACATTTGTAATAGCATCGCGGCGCAGCTCATAAACCACACGGTAACCGTCGCGGTCAGATTCGTCACGGATGTCGGTAATGCCTTCTATTTTCTTATCATTAATTAACGCTGCCGTTTTCTTAATCATTTCGGCTTTGTTAATCTGGTATGGCATTTCGTTAACAATGATACGCTCACGGCCATTCTCAAACTGCTCAATCTGTGTTTTGGCACGCAAAACTATACGGCCACGGCCGGTTTCAAATGCCTGTTTTACACCATCGTAACCATATATTGTACCACCGGTAGGGAAGTCAGGGGCAGTAATATGCTGCATCAACTCCTCAATAGTAATATCGCGGTTATCTATATAAGCTATGGTACCGTTAATAACCTCGGTAATATTATGCGGGGCCATATTGGTTGCCATACCTACGGCAATGCCTGATGCTCCGTTAATTAAAAGGTTAGGTATACGGGTTGGAAGAACGGTTGGCTCTTCCAAAGAGTCGTCAAAGTTGGGGCGGAAGTCAACGGTATTTTTATCAATATCCGCCAAAGTGTCTTCTGCTATTTTGCGCAAACGTGCTTCGGTGTAACGCATCGCCGCTGGTGGGTCACCGTCAATAGATCCGTAGTTACCTTGTCCGTCTACCAATGGGTAACGCAAGCTCCAATCCTGGGCCATACGTACCATGGTGTCGTATACAGATGCGTCACCATGCGGGTGGTACTTACCCATTACATCACCCACAATACGGGCACTTTTCTTATAAGCACGGTTAGACAATACGCCCATTTCATACATACCGTATAAAACACGGCGGTGAACAGGCTTCATACCATCACGCACATCAGGTAAAGCGCGCGACACAATAACCGACATCGAATAATCGATGTAGGCTGTCTTCATTTCATCCTCAATGTTAATATTGATAATCTTTTCTCCTCCTTCTAAATCTGCCATAATTTCTTGTTTTCGTCTAAATTGTTTTTTTGCACAGTTATTGGTACAACATTAATTGAAAAACATTGCGAAGTTAATCAATTTAAGCAGGCAAATTTACAATACAACGGCGGTTAACTAACTGTTGTTAATAAATAGACAGGCTGTTAATTGATTTTTCTGAAACCATCTATACATTTGCTTGTATAGATAAATAGCAGAGGCGCAAACCCAATTAATTAGTAACTTTAACATTATGGAAGCCAGATTTTCACCAAGGGTAAAAGATGTAATAACCTATAGCAGGGAAGAAGCCCTACGCCTTGGCCACGACTATATAGGTACCGAGCACCTGCTGCTGGGCCTTGTACGCGATGGCGAAGGAATGGCTATTAGGGTATTGATATCTTTAGGCATAAACTTGCAAGAGTTGCGCCACAACATCGAGAATTCAATCAAACCAACAACCAAAAAAACAACAGGGTTAGGCAACATACCCCTTATCCGCCAGGCCGAAAAAGCCCTTAAGCTTACTTATTTAGAAGCTAAGGTTTATAAAGCTGAAGAAATTGGTACAGAGCATTTACTTCTTTCTATTTTGAAAGATGAAGACTCGGTAGCCACCCAAACTTTGAAAAAATTTAACGTAGACTACAAATCTGTGAAAGACGAATTAGACTTCCTTATATCAGGAGAGAAAAAGAACTTCGACATTGAAAACCGTGCTAACCCGTTAGATGATGACGATGATGCAGAACAAGGTGGTTTTGGTGGCGGCGCAGGCTCGGGTGCCAAAAAGGTAACCGATAGCAAATCGAAAACCCCGGTATTGGATAACTTTGGCCGCGACCTAACCAAGGCTGCAGAAGAAGGTAAACTAGACCCTATCGTAGGCCGCGAAAAAGAGATTGAGCGCGTGTCGCAAATCCTGTCTCGCCGTAAAAAGAATAACCCTATCCTTATAGGTGAACCAGGTGTTGGTAAATCTGCCATTGCTGAAGGGTTAGCTTTACGCATAATCCAGCGCAAAGTATCCCGCGTACTTTTCAATAAACGCATTATTACGTTAGACCTAGCTTCTTTGGTTGCCGGTACAAAATACCGCGGCCAGTTTGAAGAGCGTATGAAAGCGGTAATGAATGAGTTAGAAAAGTCACCTGATGTAATACTTTTCATTGATGAGATTCATACCATTGTAGGTGCCGGTGGCGCATCAGGCAGCTTAGATGCTTCAAACATCTTTAAACCTGCCTTGGCCCGTGGCGAACTGCAATGTATCGGTGCTACCACTTTAGATGAGTACCGTCAATTTATTGAAAAAGACGGTGCTTTGGATCGTCGTTTTCAAAAAGTAATGGTTGAACCAGCCACTAACGATGAAACCGTTCAAATACTAAATAATATTAAAGCTAAGTACGAAGACCACCATAACGTAACTTATACAGAGGAAGCTATTAAAGCCTGTGTAAGCTTAACTTCGCGTTACATTACCGATCGTTTCCTTCCTGATAAGGCTATTGATGCGTTAGACGAAGCTGGTTCTCGCGTGCACATTACCAATATTAATGTACCTCAAACCATTATAGACATTGAACAGAAGATAGAGGACATTAAAGACGAGAAAAATAAGGTTGTAAAAAGCCAGCGTTATGAGGAGGCTGCCCGCCTTCGCGATACTGAACGCCAGTTGCTTGAGCAATTAGAAGTAGCGAAAAAGGCATGGGAAGAAGAAACCCGTACACATCGCCAAACGGTTACTGAAGATAACGTAGCCGAAGTGGTAGCTATGATGACAGGTATTCCCGTACAACGTGTTGCCCAAAACGAAGGCAACCGCTTGGTTAAAATGATGGATAACCTTACCGGCAAAGTAATTGGCCAGGAAGATGCCATTAAAAAGATTGTACGCTCTATACAACGTAACCGTGCAGGGTTAAAAGACCCAAACCGCCCTATCGGCTCATTCATATTTCTTGGCCCTACCGGTGTTGGTAAAACCCAATTAGCTAAAGAGTTGTCTAAATACTTATTTGATAATGACGATTCGCTAATCCGTATCGACATGAGTGAGTATATGGAGAAATTTGCTATCTCTCGTTTAATTGGCGCCCCTCCGGGATACGTAGGTTACGAAGAAGGTGGACAGCTTACCGAGAAAGTACGCCGCAAACCATATGCTGTTGTATTGCTTGATGAGATTGAGAAAGCCCACCCTGATGTGTTTAATTTATTGTTACAGGCATTAGATGATGGCCAGATGACTGACAGCCTTGGCCGCAAGGTTGACTTTAAGAATACCATTATTATCATGACCTCTAATATAGGCTCTCGTCAGCTAAAAGATTTTGGGCAAGGTGTAGGTTTCTCTACCCAAGCCAAAACCTCAACATCTAACGAGCATAGCAAAGGTGTGGTAGAAAGCGCTCTTAAACGTGCCTTCGCCCCTGAGTTCTTAAATCGTATTGATGATGTTATCATGTTTAACTCATTGAGCAAAGAAGACATCTTCAAAATTATCGATATCGAGTTATCTCACCTTTACAAACGTATAGAAGAGCTTGGCTACAAAATAACGTTAGAAACCGGTGCTAAAGAATTCCTGGTTGAAAAAGGCTATGATGAAAACTTTGGTGCCCGTCCGCTTAAGCGTGCCATACAGAAATACGTTGAAGACCCATTGGCTGAGCAAATTTTAAGCTCTAACTTGGCAGAAGGTGATACCATTTCTGTAGACTACGACAAAGACAAGGAAGATATCAAGATTGAAATCATCAAAGCGGGTAGCGGTGGAGCTTCCCCTTCTAAAAAGAAAAAGAAAACCGAGGAATAAGAACCCTTTGTTACCAATAAAAAAGCCCCTGACGAAATTATAATTGTCAGGGGCTTTTAAGTTTTATAAAACTACACTATGGGGTAATAATAATTTCTTTCGTTACCTCATCGCTGTTATTGTCATTATCATTAAAAACAGTAAGAGTTACTGTGTAAGTACCTGCTGTAGCATAAGCTTTATCAACAGTTTGATAAGTAAAGGTTGTTCCATCCCCCATATTCCATTCAAGCCTATCAGCATTATCAGAGCAACTGGTGAAATTTATTGATGTATTTACCGGAACCTGTATAAAATCTGTACTAATACAGGCGGCAGGCTTTTGCTTGCACGATGATAAAAAAAGTGTTGGCACCGCCAGCATTAATAAAATTAGAGTAAAAGTATTTTTCATTGACAGTAATTAGCTGCGCAATATAACAATTATGTTAAAATATTGCTGATGTAAAGACAATAAAAATAAATGTGGGAACATTGGTTTTGTCTGTCTGCATTGTTTTGAGGGCTTTTTATTTTGAAGTATATTTGCAACTTATACCAAAACACACACATGAAATTCTTTATAGATACTGCCAATTTAGCCCAGATAAAAGAAGCCCAGGACCTTGGGGTACTTGATGGCGTTACAACTAACCCATCATTAATGGCTAAAGAAGGTATTAGCGGTACCGATGCTGTATACAAGCATTATGTTGACATTTGCGAGCTAGTTGATGGCGACGTTTCTGCCGAGGTGATAGCTACAGATTTTGATGGAATAATTAAAGAGGGCGAAATGCTTGCATCATTACATCCGCAAATTGTGGTTAAAGTACCTATGGTAAAAGACGGTATCAAAGCCATAAAATATTTTTCTAATAAAGGTATACGAACCAACTGCACCCTGATATTTTCTGCCGGGCAGGCATTGCTGGCTGCCAAAGCAGGCGCAACATACGTTTCTCCTTTCTTGGGCCGTTTAGATGATATAAGCTTTGACGGTATGGAACTGATAGACCAAATCCGCCTGATATTTGATAACTACGGTTTCGAAACTCAAATTCTGGCAGCCTCTATCCGTGGGCCATTACATATTATTAAATGCGCCGAAGTAGGTGCCGATGTGGCAACCTGCCCGCTGGATGCTATTACAGCACTTCTTAAACACCCGCTTACTGATATTGGCCTGGAAAAATTCCTTGCCGACCATGCAAAGGCTAACAAGCAAACAGCCTAAGCTGATTTTTATCATTTATTAATTGACCGGGCTTCCATTACTTAGCCCGAAAAATTAGAACAAATGGAAAGTGTATTTAATCCTGAAGTATTAAGCGATGCAACGGTTGAACGGTTAAAGAAATACTTTAACGAAATACCGCCATACCGCCATTTTTATATTGATGGCTTTTTGAAAAAAGAATTTGCCAACAAGTTGTACGAAAATTTTCCCGCGCCTGATGATATGACGCGCAAGTACAATGGGCTTAACGAAAAGAAAGCCGAGGGTACCGACTTTTCAAAATTTAACCCTGCCTTTCAGGAATTGAAAGACCAATTGGCAAAACCTGAAATTAACGAGTGGTTAACTAAGATTACAGGCATTAAAGATGTATTCAGTATAGACGACCCACTTGGCGCAGGTGTGCACCAGGGCGAAAATGGTAGCTATCTTGATATCCATATCGATTTTAACATCCACCCAAACCTGAATATTTACCGCAGGCTAAACCTGTTAATCTTCCTAAACAAAAACTGGAAAGAAGAATACGGTGGCCATAGTGAAATGTGGAATGCAGATGTGTCTGAACTGGGAGCTGCTTACCTTCCATCATGGAACCGTTGTGTTGTATTCGAGTCTAGCCAGATATCATACCATGGATATGCTAAAATCAATATCCCTTCTGGCGAAAGCCGTAAATCGTTCTTTAACTATTACTATACTAAAGAGCACGAGGGTGGCGAAAACAAATACCACGATACAGTTTTTAAAGCCCGCCCGGAAGAGGGCCTGGCTAAGAAAATAAAAACCGACGTAAAAGAAGGTTTAAAAAACAACATCAAACGCGTGCTTAAAAAAGTAGGCGTTAAATTATAATTACAAAAAGAAAGACCGTCATCCCGAACTTGATTCGGGATTTAATCGAAACAATATAAGTTACATTAGATGCTGGATAAAGTTCAGCATGACAAGTACTTTTAGATTTTAACTTTTAGTTTTTAGTTCTAATAATGGGAATATACACTACCGAAACATCGGTCCTTTTTGATACCGACAATGTAATTCGTCAACGCCAAAGCTTTGCATACGAGCAAGCCGCTACTATGATTAATGGTGGCCATTTGTTAGAGCTTGGCGTAGGCATAGGCCGCGGCATGAAGATTATGTGCGACAAAGCAGATAAGGTTACCGCCATTGATAAGAACGAAGAACTTATTGCAGGCTTAAAAAAGGAAAACCCCGCTTGGGAACTTATTGCCATGCATATGCCACCACTTACCGGTCTGCCAGACAATACCTACGATTATGTAGTGCTGTTTCAGGTTATAGAGCATATTAAAGATGATGATTTGTTTGTAAAAGAAATTTATCGTGTGCTAAAACCAGGTGGTAAGTGCTTTATTACAACGCCTAATATTAAAATGACGTTAAGCCGAAACCCTTGGCACGAGCGTGAATATACCGTTGATGGTTTAAAAAAACTACTGTCTAAATACTTTACTAAGGTTGATATGCAGGGTGTGTATGGCAGCCAAAAGGTTATGGATTATTACGAAAAGAACAAAGCCAGTGTGGCTCGTTTTAAGCGTATAGATATTTTTAACCTGGAGAATAATCTACCCCTTTGGGCCTATCGCCTGCCCTACGAGTTTTTAAACCGCTGGCAGCGTAAAAAGCT
>JAIXUZ010000374.1 GCA_027483285.1 Bacteroidota bacterium | reverse complement strand
TATCAAACTTTACCCCTTGTTTTAACAAAACACCGTACGCGCTGGCAACCTGGCCAAGCAGCATATCGTGGTTGTCTCCTTCGGTATCGCGCATTACCGGCTCTATCAATAGCGGGTTGTTGGTGCTTACAGCATTAAACAATACCGGCGCAATGTCAGCTAAATTTACTTTGCCTGTTTGGGCTTTTATGCCTGCTGCACTCAATACAACCAGCATTACTACTAATACCTTTTTCATTTTATTATTTGTTTAAAGGTTTTACTTCCTTTTACAAAGAAAGCATATACTATACTATGGCGCACCATCTCTGCATGCGAATAATTAACAACGTTTTTACGTAGTTTGTTACGTTTTGTTAGCAGTTTTGGTATTTGCCCGTAAAAAACAAAATGCCCTTTTAGCACCGCCCAAAAATGTGCAAAATCCCCGCGTGTCAAAAAGCGTAGCCCCGCTATGCCATCCAATACCATGCGCCCGTAAATACGCAGCACAACATCGTAGGGTTTGCCGTTTTTCAACAATAAATATAAGTTATTTCTGAAATTTAAGTACGTTTTTTGTGGGTGGCCCGCGTTTAGCGTACCCCCGCCTACATGGTAAACAATACTTTGCGTGCACGCCATAATGCGGTAGCCCATGTTTTTAAGCCTCCAGCAAAGGTCTATCTCTTCCATATGGGCAAAAAAATCATCATCCAACCCACCGGCTTGGTGGTATAGTTTGGCCCTTACAAACATGGCCGCGCCCGATGCCCAAAAAACATCCCGTGTATCGTTGTATTGCCCTTGGTCGGCCTCTGTTTCAAAAAACACCCGCCCACGGCAAAATGGGTAGCCCCACTCATCTATAAATCCACCGGCTGCACCGGCATATTCAAACTTGTCCTTCTCGTTATACGCCAATATTTTAGGTTGGCATGCGGCAATTTTGGCATCGCTTTCCATTAGGTTGATGATAGGCTCAATCCAGTTTTCGGTTACTTCCACATCCGAATTCAGCAGCACATAATAATCAGCCTCAATCTTTTTCAACGCATCGTTATAGCCCTTGGCAAATCCTCCGTTGCTATCATTAACCACCAGTTTTACCTGCGGAAAATTCTCTTTAACATAGTTTACCGATTCGTCGGTTGATGCATTGTCGGCAACCCAAACTTCGGCATAGGGCATAGAGTGCCTGCATACCCCGGCCAAAAACTGTTTCAGGTATTTAGTTCCATTATAGTTGAGTATAACAACCGCTACTTTAGGCACAATATCTATTGATTTTAAACGGCAATATTACAAAAGCCCTGCTTACTAAACAGCTATCTGTTTGTAAATGCCTGCCCGCTGTGTAAACATTACTGTTTGCATGGCTATTTTTACAACGTATGAAAATCCATTTTATTGCCATTGGTGGCAGCGCCATGCACAATTTAGCCATTGCCCTTAAAGAGGCCGGAAACGATGTTACCGGCTCTGATGATGAAATATTTGAGCCTTCGCGCAGCCGCCTGGCCCGTTTGGGTTTGTTGCCTGAAAAAGAAGGCTGGTACCCTGAAAAGATACATACTGGTTTAGATGCCGTTGTGTTGGGTATGCATGCCCGTAAAGACAACCCAGAGCTATTGCGTGCTACTGAGTTGGGGGTTAAGATATTCTCATACCCAGAGTACTTATACGAACATGCGAAGGATAAAACCCGTGTAGTTATTGGCGGTAGCCATGGCAAAACCACTATTACCGCAATGGTAATGCATGTATTGCGTGCTGCTGGTAAAGATTTTGACTATATGGTGGGTGCCCAGCTAAAGGGGTTTGATACCATGGTGCGTATGACAAATGATGCCCCTATTATGATTTTGGAGGGCGATGAATACCTTACCTCTCCAATAGACCCAAGGCCTAAGTTCCACCTTTACAAACCACATGTTTCTATCATCTCGGGCATTGCATGGGACCATATCAACGTGTTTCCAACCTTTCATATCTACCTCGATCAGTTCCGTCAATTTATAAATCTTATTGAACCCGATGGTACCCTTATTTATTTTGAGGGTGATGAAAACCTTAAGCAACTTTCGTTAGAAGCCCGCTTCGATATTAAAACAGTATCGTACAACACCATACCCAACAAGGTAGAAAAGGGCATAACCTATGTTGCCGAGACTGATGGCTCTTTTGCACCCCTTCGCATTATAGGTAAACACAACCTGCAAAACCTGGCCGGTGCCTTAGAGGTTTGCCGTGCGTTGCATATTAAAGATGATGAGTTCTTTACTCACATTCAGACTTTTGAAGGGGCCGCTAAGCGCTTAGAGCCTTTAAAAATTGAAGAAGGCTATTCAGTATTCCGCGATTTTGCCCATGCACCGTCTAAGCTAAAGGCTACCGTTGCTGCGGTTAAAGAACACTTTCACGACCGTACCGTTATCGCTTGTTTCGAGTTGCACACCTTTAGCAGCCTAAACAAAGAGTTTTTGCAGGAATATACCGGGGCTATGGATGCTGCCGATATTGCCATTGTATACTTTTCAAACCACGCATTAGAATTAAAGCGCTTAGAGCAATTATCATTAGCTGATGTAAAGGAAGCCTTTACCCGCGACGATTTAGAAGTTTACAACAGCGCGAGTGAACTATACACCCGCCTGCAATCCATCCCCAAAGAAAATGCCTGCCTGCTCCTTATGAGCTCCGGCAACTTCGACGGATTAGACTTGTTGAGTTTGTAGTTTGAAAATTGTTAAAGTCCCCCTCTCCTTTGGAAAGGGTAGGGGTGAGGCTCCCTACTCCGGCTGCTCCGGTAACGAGAAAAACGGCTTTTTAGGCGTACCCTCAGGGTATTTCCGTAAGAAATAAGCCAATATCAGCGTAAACGCAATCCCGCTACAAACAGTAATAAACATGGGGAAAGTAACCTGCATAAAGGGGGTGAAAAAGTTAGCAGCCCCTTTCAACGCATTTTCCTTTAGCAATGGCTCCATGGTGGTGTCAGTATTTATGCGGGCTATTTCTTTAGCCAGGTAGTTTGGCAACAGGGCTTTGTTTATTACGGTAAAATATAAGTAATCAAAAAAACCATTTATCCCTGCTGATATTACCGCTATACGCACCCCAGCAGCACTTAACAGCCTGCCCGATAAAAAGCCTCCAAACTCTATATTACGCGTTAGTATCATACCGGGATAAAGCATGGCTACTGTAAACGATGGTGCAATAAGTATAAAATATTTTCCTACGCCCTCATGCAGAGGGTCTATGGCGTAAATGGCAAACTTTGCGGCAATAGATAAGGCTATGGCCAATAAGGTGTATTTTAAATATTCCCTCATAACAGGCCACAAAGATAGTTTAAACATTTTGCCCTTTTACTTGCTTTTTTAATCCAATTTTCAGAAATTTACTCTTCTAAACACACTAGCTGGCATGAAAACCATTAGTTCAGGCATTTTTTTAATAGACCCCGAAACACTGTTAGAGGTTGATGAATTGGTTGACCAAACCGTAAAACGCGACCTTGTATTGCATAACGACGATTTCAACACCTTTGAGTTTGTAATTGAAACATTGATTGAGCTTTGCGACCACTCTGTGGAGCAGGCCGAGCAATGCACCTATCTGGTACATTACAAAGGTAAATGCGCTGTTAAACTTGGGACTTTAGAAGAGCTTACCCCAATATACAGGGCTATACTGGACCGTGGCCTTACCGCCGAGATTCAATAGTTTACCTCTCTTTATTCTTTCTTTTGGTAATATCCTTTTTAGGGGGTGATTTTCTGTATCCTTCCTTTTTCAAACCAATGTAAACGCGTATGCCAACGTACAGGAAGAATAATACCACCGCATAGAAAAACCAGGCTGGCATGCCCTGTGCCGCATTGTAATATCCACCCCTGCCTGTGGGTATTTCTACATCTTGAATTGGGTATCTGGGCATTTATCATCAAAAATAAACAATAAAGCTATAAATACTATTTTACAGACGCAGTTTTTAAGTACCCATCCATCGCACAATACCCGTATTGCCGACATTAAAAAATGGATGCCCGAAGCGATGAAATACTATAAACGGGCAGGTGTGACACCTAAGGTTAAAAAGGCGGGTACTGATGCAAACAAACCTGTAACCTCTCCTAAACAGCCCGGTAGCCCTAAGCAGCCAAGCAACCCTAAGAAACCCTAAGAAACCGTAAGGCTTAGCCTACCCTCGGGTGTTACAAATATATGCCCGTCATCAAGTAAGGCGCGTAGCACTTCTTTAAGCATATCACCATCAGCCCCTTCAAGGTATTTAAGTACCTGGTCGGGTAGGGGAGTGTACTCTTCTATAACACGCAATACATTATGGGTTAATTCTGTCAGCTCGCTTTTGGGCTTAGCCTTTTTGGCTATACAATAATCGCATACACCACACTCTGTAGCATCCGTTTCCCCAAAATATTCCAGTAGCATAACATTACGGCACCGTGTTTTTATGGTAGCGTAGTAAAGCAGCGCTTTCATTCG
>JAIXUZ010000248.1 GCA_027483285.1 Bacteroidota bacterium | reverse complement strand
CAGCGCATTTAGCTCCATTTTTACCAAAACACGCCTTGGTAGAAACCGGCGGTGCACAAGGTATACACGCCATATCGGCAGCGCCTTGGGGCAGCTCGTTAATATTGTTGGTGTCATACGCATACATTGCTATGTTGGGTGCCGAGGGTGTTACCAACGCTACTAAATATGCCATACTTAACGCTAACTATTTAAAAGCACGTTTAAAAGCTCATTTCCCTATTTTGTACGAAGGAAAGAACGGTACTTGTGCCCACGAAATGATACTTGACTGCCGTAACTTTAAAGCCGCAGGTGTTGAGGTGGCCGATATTGCCAAACGCCTTATGGACTATGGTTTCCACGCACCAACGGTATCATTCCCTGTAGCCGGAACAATTATGGTTGAGCCAACGGAAAGCGAGGCTTTGCATGAGCTTGACCGTTTTGCTGATGCTATGATTTCTATACGTGAAGAGATTGCCGATATTGAAAACGGCACTGCTGCTAAAGATAACAACGTGGTAATTAACGCCCCACACACCTCGCGCTTAGTAGTTAGCGATACGTGGGATAAGCCTTATAGCCGCGAGAAAGCAGCCTTTCCGCTTAACTGGATACGCGACAATAAATTCTGGCCTTCGGTAGCTAAAATAGACAATGCTTACGGCGACCGTAACCTTGTTTGTACGTGCTTACCTATGGAGGCTTATGAGAATGAAGAAGTAACTGCGTAAGCAACTCCCCTCCTAATGTAGGAGGGGTGGCACGAAGTGCTGGGGTGGTATATATAATACCCCCTCCCCGCTACGCGGTACTCCCCCTACTTTAGGGGGAGAGTTAAAATACACAGCCCTGTTCACGCAAGTGGATGGGGCTTTTTATTGATAAATGGCAAAATATGTTTTTTTTAGAGGGGATATATTATAGTTACTTTACTATAAATTAGTTGCTATGAAGAACTGCTTATTAATACTTGCTATAATAATAACAAAAATATCTGCTTCTCAAAATTGCGATGCTACATTTTCTATTTCTTATGATTCAACAACAAACATCCTTTCCACTTTGCCAATAAACAATAGCATTTCACAACAACATATATGGACGGTATATATTAATGAAAGTCCAGCATACGTATCTTCACCCTTAATTGATTTATCTAACGGAGGTATAGAATTGATGTGTCCTTCAGGCCAATTTTCAATACAGGTTTGCCACCGTCTGATTGATACAACTACTAATTGTAATGTGTTAGATTGCGATACCATAATTATTGAATCTAACAGGCGGTGCAATCCCTACTTTTTTTCAATATGGGAACCAGCCTCAGTATATTATATGCACGTAGGCTCAAACACAGATGAAGAAGATATATGGATATTGAATGGAGATACTATTGCTATTGGCGATACTAATTTTATTGCTTATACTCTATTGAATTATCCAACCGATAGTATTGAGCATATTGTTTACGATAGTTTAGGTTGCTATGCAAACGCAAATAATAGTATAACAACGACTGTTTTTGAGTTAATTTATCCTACAGTTAAAATTTATCCTAACCCCTTCTCAGAAGCTTTGTGTGTTAATATCGAGTTAAATAATATAAATACTACACTATACAATTTGGAGGGAAAAATTATAGCTAATGGGTCTAATCAAATTCAAAATTTAGGTAGGTTAATGCCAGGATTTTATATTGCAATTATAAGAAATAAGCACGGCGAAATTATAAAACGGGAAAAGCTGGTTAAAGTGGAATAGTTATCTTTCCACAAAATTTCTATCCCCTATACGCTACACCCTATTCCCTATAATGACCCTTACCTGTACCATAGACCGCTTCGATAGCAACAAAGACAAAACCAGCTGGACTTTTATTATCATTCCGTCGGCGGTGGCTAAGCAGATACATGAGAGTAAGAAAGGCTTTAGGGTTAAGGGCAAGTTGGATAATTACACCATTGAAATGGTATCGCTGCTACCCGTTGGCGATGGTGACTTTATGCTTCCGCTAAACCAGAAAATGCGCAAAGGCATTGGCAAAGGCAGTAGGGGAGAGAAAGTGAATGTGGAGATAGAACTAGACCCACGCGTACCCGAACTATGCGAGGAACTGTTGGTCTGCCTTGATGATGAGCCGAGGGCTAAGGAAACGTTTGAGGGGTTTACGGCTAGTCACCAACGGTATTTTAGTAAGTGGATAGAGGATGCCAAAACGATTGAAACCAAAACTAAACGCCTTACCCGTGTTATTGAAGGCTTGGCCAAGGGCTGGGATTATGGCCTGGTGCTGCGGGACGGCAAGCCGCCGGCGAGTGAGCGCTAAATATCTGAAAGTTGAAAATTGAAATCTGAAAGAAAATAGTCTGATATTTTAAAGTCCCCCTCACTCCTTTAGGAGAGGGGGATTTAGGGGGTGAGGGAAATTATTTATGGAATTAGCCTAGGCCCTGCATCTTGATTGTGAACAATCAAGGTTGGGTATGAGGAAGCTTTTTACAATTAACCGCAGTATTACCGTTAAAATTGACGAGCCTTGCAGCGAAGACTGGAACGCTATGCGCCCCTTACCGGGCGGCAGGCATTGCGATGTGTGTGCTAAAAGGGTAACAGATTTTTCGGGGATGAGCAGCGCTGAACTGGCCCGCTTTGCTAAAGCCAATGGTAAACTATGCGGGCGAATAAGCAATGATTTATTGAACAAACCCCTGCCAATAGAGCAGCCTAAAAAAGGAGGGGTGTTGGGCTTGCTATTGAGGGCTGCGGTGTTGGTGGGTATTACATCATCGATACAGGCTAAGGCAGTACTGGCTTATACTATCCACCATAATAATGTTATTCCGGTTGATGAGCCTACGGTCAGGGATATTAAAATTGTGGTAAAAATAACAGATAAGGCTACGGGTAAACCGCTGCAAT
>JAIXUZ010000243.1 GCA_027483285.1 Bacteroidota bacterium | reverse complement strand
GAAAAATTCACTGCCTCTAAGTTCGACCCATAATTGTTTAGCGTGTTGCTAAGCAAGGTATCGTATCGGCTATTCGACCCATAAACGCTGCTTGCCCCATCGTTCTTTTGGTATGTAAACTTAGGTTGGAATAATATCGAGTTCAGCGAGTCTATCTTCCAGTCAAACCGCATATTAGCCCTGTGGTTAATGTTGTTTGCGTTGGTTGTTGAGTTTTGGGCATAAACCAAGCCCTGGTTTTGCTGGCTTACATAGGTGCGGAACAGGTTGCTTACCGCATCATTTTGTGTTGAGTTAAAAAAGTAGCTGCCGGTAAAATCAAGTTTGCCCCAGGTGTTGCTGTAGTTTAAGCCCACCGCGTTGGTTGTGGTAATACCCCCCTTTTGGTCTACTAAAAAGTTGTCGGCATTGTTACCGCCTGCTCCGCCACCGGGCCTTCCGCCACCCATGCCTCCGCCCATACCGCCACGGCCTCCGCCGCTGTTTGTGCTGCTCATTACACCCAGCAAATCGTCCGCGCTAAAGTTTTGCTCGTTAATGTTGTTGGTATTAAACAGTACAGATATCCTACGCTTCTCTTTAAACATATTCAGCGTTAAGCCGCCCCGCCATTTATCTTCATACCCATAACCGCTATACACCCTGCCAAACACTCCATTACGGAACTGTTGCTTGGTAACAATGTTTATTGTTTTGGTGGTGTTACCATCATCGTAGCCCGTAAACTGGCTTTGGTCGCTCCGTTTGTCAAACACCTGTATTTTATCTACCACCTCGGCCGGCAGGTTTTTTAGCACCGCATTGGCATCATCACCAAAATATTGCTTGCCATCTACCAATACGCTTTTTACATCTTCGCCTTGAGCCTGCACCTTGCCATTATTTACTATAATACCTGGCATTTTTGTTACAAGGTCTTCACTCGTAGCATCTACATTTGTTTTAAACGATGCGGCATTGTATTGGGTGGTATCGCCCTTGGCAATAACAGGGGTAGCTACGCCTTGCACATCTACAGCGCCCAGTTGCTTGGCGTTAGATAGCAACACAATAGCGCCAAGGTTGGTGCTATCTGCAGTTGTGGTAATAGCTTGTGTGTGGTTAAGGTAACCTAAGAATGTAATTTTAAGAACGTAATTGCCGGGGGTAATATCGGCTAGTTTAAAGTTGCCATCAAAATCGGTAACAACCCCTTTTTGCAAAGTTGAATCAGGTAGGTTGAGTAGCATTACTGCCGCACCTGTCAGGGGCTCATTAGCAGTAGATTTTACCTGCCCGCTTAGTATTCTGTTCTGTGCTTTTAGTGTTGATAGTGAACTGAGTAATAACAATAACAGGGCAACCTTCTTCATCATTCAAAAATAAGTATCTGTGTTCAGACAATAATTAAGCCCAAAGGTTTAATGCTCTAAGAAAATTGTCAATTCATTGTATCTAATATCGTCCTAAACCCCAAACTGCCTTAAGTGGTGGTCTATATGCCCGTACGATGTTTTGCCCCACGCCTCTGCATCCATCTCGCCATAAAATGGATGGGGCTTTAGTTTTGCTTTCCTACCTTCGGCAACAAAGCGTTTTAATATATCAGTAAACTCCTGCTGCGATTTAGCAAAATCGTGTGTTTCTTTAATCAAAAACTCGCCCATGGTTGGGGTTGCGCCTTTCATAAACCTACCGCCACCCATTATATAGCGTTTTAGCAGCGGACTGATTAACGGTACATATACATTCTTGGCTTTTAACTCGCCTAAGCCTGTTTTTAGTGTTGAGCTAAGGTGCACCAGCATTTGGGCCACATTCATTTTTCCCCACAAGCGTTGCGTTTCGGGGCTAAGTTTAGCTACCCTTGCCAACACTTCGTTCAGTGTATCTTCTTCAATAATATTCTTTGCCATTAGCGCATCAAATACATTTTGCCAAAGCCCTGTTTAAACCAGTTATCGGCACCGCTGTCGCGGCGTTCAATAGTATCGCCGTTTAGCTTGGTTACCACACGGTATAAGTATACACCGTTAGCCAGTTGGTCGCCAAACTCATCGTGGCCATCCCAGGCATATTCGGTTATGTTGCGGCCTATGTGTATAGGGCCCAGCTCGTCTACGTTTATCTCGCGCACTACCTTGCCGGTAATGGTCATAATCTGTATTTTAAAATACGTTGGTACTTCAACACCGGTAAGGGTAAATACAAATTTAGTGCGGTCAGAGAAGGGGTTAGGGTAGTTCATTACCTGCGTAATGGTAGCCTTGTTTATCACCTCAAACGTAATGCGGTAGTCATACTTGCCCGATACGTTGCCCGATTTATCTTTGGCCTGCACCAGCAGCGAGTATTTTCCATCAACAGTAAACACCGGTGCCCAGCCTATTTTAGCATTGTTGGCCGGCAGGTTTGGCGGGGTAAAGTCTAATACCACTTCGCCCAGGTTGTTTATGTAGGGTATCAATACCTGGTTGCCATTAGGGTCAGTTAAAAACACTTTGAATGATGCCGTATCTAATGCTAAAAAGCGGTTCTCATCTTTCAATGTAATTATCACCTGTGGCCTTGGCGATATAATATCACCATCCATCACATGTAGCCCGTCAAATGTAACATCCAGTAGTGGGTTTATTTTGTCGCCGCTAATTTCGTACTGGCGGGTTGCGTAGTTGTTAAAGTGGTAAGGCTCAACACGGTGTTCCGCGCCAAAGGCATTAAGCTCCAGCCAAAGGGTGTTAAGGCCTTTGTAGCCTATGGTAGTGTTGGTTATAGCCAATGTATCTACATCATTAGGCGCTATCGGTTTTATCTTTTGCAATGGTAAATCGTGGCGCACGTTGTTAGCATCAAATACCCACCAGTTTACTTTTAAACTGTCAGTTGCAGGTAAGCTAAATGGGGTAACGTTTTCAGCCGTTACACGGTAGGTTACATCTTCGCCCTCTTGTAAATGGGTACTGTCCAGTTGGCTAAATATCAAAGGGTTTACAGCAAACTCAGGGTAGGGGGTGTAATATACCTGCCAGCGGTCTAGCTGCATCGGTGTTTTTACAGAGTCGTCGCGCATGTATGCGTTCAACTTTAAATAAGGATATATGCTTGAGTTTACTACTGTGCTTAAGTTAAAGGTAGCACTATCTAATGTCAATGCATTTACCAATACATTTTCCTGCCCGTTGGCTTGTATACCAATTACTTTCAGGTGTATGGTATCCTGGTTGCTTTCACCTGGTTCCGACCTCCATTTCAAGGTGTTCCATGCTTGTGCAGGGCCTATTTTGGTCGATGTAAAGTTACCTGCGCTGCGGTCTGTAGGTAGCTGTGCGGTTAGCGATATTTGTTCGTTGCTGCCAATGGTATCTGATACTACTTGTTGGGCAATAGATGCGTCGTTCTTTTTACCAAAAAATATCCATGCGCGGCCTGAGCCTACCGTATCTATACCCGATGCGTGTAGCGAGTCGCGGAAGAAGGTTTTAATCTCATTCCAGTTGGCATTGCCAACCACGTTACCATCGCCAAACATGGTTTCATTCCATGAGTATGCCAATACATACGCGCTTTTTGGTATGGCGTGCAACATATTCAGCATATTGTTTTTCTGTGCTGCGCTGGCCTGTGGGCGGAAGATGAAGTAATACTCTACACGCTGGCGGGCTACATTATCGCCGTTTATCTGCCCGTAGGCATGAGTAGGATTATACACTATGTTGTTTTGTGTATCGGTCCATTTAGTGCCCCATGGCTCCAGGGTTAGCGAGTCTATTACCGCAATATGTATCGCGTTGTTGGTTAAATAACCGTCATAGTCCTGCACGTCCACATCAATCTTGTAAAGAATGTTAGGGAAATCGGCAAAACAGTTGTTGGTGTTACAAAAATTTTTGTTGTTGGCGGTAAGGGTTTTATAGCCGCTAAAAAACTTAAATAATCGGTCGGGGCGGTCGTATTTAACCAGGTTAAACTGGTCTTTTTTAAACTGGAAGAAATGGTCTTGCGACCAACCGGTTAAACCGTTAATTACCTGGAACGATTGCTCCCTCCATTTAAATGTTGTGTCGCCCGGTGCAGGCTCCGGCGATATACGCCAGAAGTACACAGTACTGTCAGGCAAGGTCAAGTTTACGGGGAAGTTTACCACACCACCGGCTTGTGTTACAGTGGTATTTATTATCGGGTTGATAAAGAAGTCTGTAGTATCCACCTGTAAGCGGTAGGTACGCTCAGGGGCAAAAGGGTCGTAGGTCGATCCTTTCAGCGTTATCGTGCCACTCGGAACTATCGCATAATCGTAAGGGTATACAGGGCTGATTTCGGTAGAGCGGATGTTGAGCGTTGTTATAACATCATTGTTAAACTCATTCATTTCATCTATTGCTGATGGAAAATCAGCACGGATGGTGAAAGTATTTATGCCTACACCACGCAGTTGGTCTACAGGGAATTTTACTGTAATGGTATCTTTATAATACACATTAGCTACCTGTATTTTGTAAGTAGTATCTGCGTTTGATGGAAACTGTCGCCTTATATCCAGTATGAACGTATCGGCCACCGCACGGCCAAGGTTAGCTATTACCACGTTCATTTTAAAGGTATCCAGGTCGGTAGTAACATCGCCCGGATCAAAGTAAACACCGGGTGCAGTAACTTCATAGTCTGGCCTTGGGAAAGAGTTTATAACCAGCGATGGGTCGCCGTTCAAGGTCATTTCTAAAAATGTATTTTTCAAAAAGTAGGTAGAATCGTACCCATTGGCTACAAAATAATCGCCTATATCTTTAATGCTGGCACCTATTGATTGACCATATTTTCTGTACGATATATTTTCAACCAGCCTGCGGCTATAAACATTTAAAAATGGCGGCACACCTAAGGTTATAGACGCTAAAAACGCAATAGCCCCTTTGTTTTGTATTGATATCCAGCTTTCGCTGGTACTGTTGCTGTAGCCGCGTGGTTGGTGAATATCGCCTGCAAAGCAAGAGTTACCAATCATTAATGGGTATTTGCCAACGTTATCGTAGGTTGATGGTTCATCCATACTGATATCAAAGCCGTTGCCCGATGCGTGGCCAAAAAAGTTCATGATAGAAACACCGCCATTTACCAAATTCCTTACAGAGTCGGCAAGCGATATATCAATAGGGTCGCTGGTGGCTTTGGTAAATGTCTTAATTGTACCGCCAAACAGGGTGTCTTCCAGCGTAGTTCTATAGTTGTTCAGGTAACCCAAAAACTGGTCAACGTCTTGCTGCGATGTTCCGCCTGCAAAATGTGCAACATTTTTCATCCACTCGGCCGGGTTGTTGCTTTCGTACTGCATAACCTTATCAAGGTACCAATCAATTTCGGTATTGTTAGGTGTGCTTAAGCGGCCTGTCATTAGCGCTGGCGCTATACCCGACCCATTTACTTGCGATGTTATAGCCACATCGCTTGGCGGGTAGCCAAAGCTGGGTACAAGGTTTTGGTTGTAGCTGTCAAATTCTACAGGGTCGTTACCTATGCGCCAAAACGTTGGCTCTACCGATTTACCTATCATAAACAGGTATTTAGGTTTCACGGCCCAGTTGTCTAAAGCATACTCGGCAAAGCGGCGCATGCTCAATGGGTTCTTTTTAATACCTGCAGCAAACTGGTCATACAGGTCGTCAATGTCTATAACCACCGCGTTAAAACCACGCAGGTTTTTATATGTTTTGTATTGCTGTGCCGATGGCATTAAGGTTTTATGTGTGACAATTAAAAAGTCGTGATTTATCATCTCGCTTTCGTAATTGTTAAACTGTGCATAATGCAAAGGGTCGGCGTTTACAGGCTTAATAAGGTTGCCCGTTATGTAAGTAACCTTTGCCTCTGATGTAACAAAAAATTTGTTGTTGCCCGCGTTGCCGTTAGGGGCAATAAAAGAGAAAGTGCTATTGGTTGCACTGGGGTTTATACGGTTACCATTGGTAATGTCGTAAATAATAGGGGCAGAGCCTGAGTTGTTAAAGTTGGTAACGTTTATCTGTGCCGATGTGTTGTTCGCGTTATCGGGCACATACATGGTATAGCCAACAGCGTTTTCCAGGTTGTAAGTGTGTGGGTAGCGCAGTTTTTGGTACACGAGCGATGATTGTGCACCTGTTGCCGGCGGCACGTTTAAATACGTCCATGTAGCCTGTGTGGTAGTGCCGCCAAGGCTGGTAGCCGGCATGGCTATTTTCAGTTTCACCATTTGGTACCCGTGAAAAGAGGTGTCCTTTTCTGCAGAACTGCCAAACTTAAGCTTATACCTATGGTTTATGAACGATGTGGTAACGTTGTTTAACGATACAAACACAGCCTCATATTCAGCATTTATGCCTGTGTTGGCGGCTGCGTTGGCCGTTTGCATGGCCTGCACACCCGATACTACACCGTTGTTGGCTGTAATACGCGCCCCTCCCCAACATTCGCCGGTAATATATTCACAATTGGTGCCGTTTATAGCATCCAGTTCGCCAAAGCGGTACCTGCGGCTGCTTAG
>JAIXUZ010000089.1 GCA_027483285.1 Bacteroidota bacterium | reverse complement strand
TTTACAAAATGCTATTCTACCACAATATCATACTTATCAAGTAACCCGATAATGCCTGCGGCAGAAAATTTAGCCTTTTTAATGTGGTTAAATTCAGGGTCTAAACTGTAGTGGAATGATGAACGCAGGTCGGCCTTTTCTAGTATAGTGTTTTCAAATACAGCCCCGTTAAAGTCGCAATTATCGAACACGGCAGCGGTAAGGTCGGCCTTGGTAAAGTCTACCTCTTGCAGGTTGCAGTTGGTAAAGCGGGTGCCCTTTATTTTCAGGCTGTAGAACGATGCAATATTCAACAGGCAATTCTCAAAGCTAAACTCAAGTAAAAAAGCCGAACAGTAGCCAAACTGCAGGCCCATCAATTTACAACCTTTAAAAGCCAAGGTTTTTAGCGCTGTGCCGTTAAGTTTAGCCATGCTTATATCGCAGTTTTCAAACGTACAATCTATAAAGCCGTAGCCCGACAAATCAGCATTAGCCAGGTTGCAGTTGCTAAAGGTGCAGTTTTCGTACTCGCCTTTTTCCAACGGCTCTTTGGTAAAATCTACGCCTTTAAATGTTTGGTCTTCTACTATGGCTTTCCTCATCCTTTCAACTCTTTTAGCATTACACAATTGGTGTAGGTATTGTCTTCCATAGGGAAGAGTACTGTGCCCAGCTCTTTATACCCTTGGCGTGCATAGAATGCAATAGCGTGGGGGTTATCTTGCCATACTTCCAGCCAAAGTTGTTTATGCCCCTTTGCGGAAATGGTATTTTCAACCTCTTTAACCAAATTGTAGCCTATGCCTTTGCCTGTAAACAGGTTTAGCACATACAGCTTGCTAAGTTCGGGTGCGGCAATGGTTCCAAGGGGGAAAACGGTATCAAAATTTAGCTCGGCGGCGCCAACAATGTTGCCGTTATAAGTAGCTACTATAAGGCTTTGCGGGTAGCGGGCTATTTTATCTTCAATATAATTTACAGAAAAACGCTGAACAATAAAGTTGGCAAACTCGTTAGTAACGCCATCAACCCCATAGGTGGTTATGTATACTGTTTGAAAGAGTATAGACAACCGTAAGGCATCGGCAGCAAGTGCGTAACGGTAGTTAATTTCGTGTTCCATGTAAGGGTGCTAAGGTAAATATAGTAGCTTTGATATAAACCATTTTTGATATGAAATTAGTGTTAGTAGCGGCTTTGGCCTTGTTGGTTGTAGCGTTTAAACCATTGGGCGATAAGCCTGTGGTAGATAAAACCGAAGCTAAAAGTGCCTACCTGTTTTTAAATAAGGTGCGCGCCAATGTTACTGCGTATGCCAAAGAACTAGAACTGCCGGCCAACATAAAAATAAGCACCCAAGCCCTGGTGTGGAACGATACCCTGGCCAAAGTTGCCGAAACCAAGGCGCTGGACATGGCTACCCGCAATTATTTTGCCCATGTTGACCCCGATGGGTATGGCATAAATTACTTTATGAATAAAGCAGGCTATAAGCTACCGGCATATTATCTTACATCAAAATCTGATAATTATTTTGAATCTCTTGCAGCGGAAGAACCTGATGGAATAGCCGCAATAAAAGACTTAATAATTGACGCAGGCGAGCCAACCTTAGGCCATAGAAAACACTTGCTAGGTATAGAAAGCTATGGTGGCTATGTTGATATTGGTATAGGTTTTGTCAGGTGTGCAGGCAGCGGAAGCAGATACTCAAATTATATAAGTGTAATTATTGCCACCCATTAATTACAAAACTAGTTCTTCAAATAAGCGCTTTGCAGTTTCTTCCAGGTTTGTAGTCATGCCCGGGTGGGGGCGCGATGTTTGTATGGCCGAACTGCGTACCGCTGTTAGCCAGCGGAAACGCGATGGTATATCAAGCTGTGCAATAGGCCCGCAGTTGGCGGCACCCATGGCTATCTTCTCAAACGATTCTAAGTTTTTCTTTACCTGTGCAATATCCAGTTCTGTTGAAAATGCGCCCAGGCGCTCCTCGTTCAGTTGGTATAAAACGGTAATATACTTTTGCCTTTTGCAAAACAAAACCACGCCTACGTTCAAAAACTCCTCGCGCTCTACCACCGGCAAAACGCGGATAACGGCATACTCATATAAGTGTTGCTCTTGCATTTTGCGCTTCGGTTATAAATAGTTGCGAGTGGGCCAACCGGGTGGTTAAAAACCGGTAGTACACCTCTTTTATCTCTTCGGGGTTTTCGTCTACATCGTCCCAGTGCAGCCAGTCTTGCGGAATTAAGTCTACAATGGAACGCAGCTTTTCGTTCGTTAGCAGGGCTTTAAACTCCGCATCCACTTCGGCCAGCATACTTGCCTGTGGCAGCAGCACATGGTCTTTTATCAGCGTAAAGGGGCTTTGGGCGTGCTTTTCCCAGGTTGTCCACGTATGGTGAAAGTATAACGACGCGCCGTGGTCTATCAGCCACAACTCCTTATGCCACATCAGCATATTGGTGTTTTTAAACGTGCGGTCTATATTGGTAATAAAGGCATCCAGCCATACAATTTGTGATGCCATCTTAACGTCGACAGTCGTTACCACAGGGTCGAAGGTAATTGCGCCCGACAAAAAATGCAGTGCCAAATTAAGGCCCTTGCTGCCTTTCAGCAAATCCTGAATCTCTTCGTCGCCCTCTGTTTGCCCAAAAGCCTCGTCAAGGTTGGCAAATACCAGCTCGGGGATTTTTAAGCCCAGCGCACGGGCAATTTCGCCACCCAGCAGCTCGGCAATAAGCGCCTTGGGGCCATGGCCATTACCGCGGAATTTAAGCACATACTTAAACCCATCGTCAGCCTCGGCCAACGCGGGCAACGACCCCCCCTCGCGCAACGGCTGTATGTAGCGGGTAACGTTTACGG
>JAIXUZ010000067.1 GCA_027483285.1 Bacteroidota bacterium | reverse complement strand
ATTTAGCCTTAATTGGTACCGGAAAAAACATCAGCATAAGCTCTGTATTAGGGAATAGCATACCATAAGCCAAAAGCAAACCAAATATAGCACCCGAAGCCCCTAATGATACTGTAGCATAGTTTAAAAGTGCATCCATGTATTCGCCATATATCTCTCCCGATAAACCTGCAGCTGTAAGCTGCATTTCGTAAGGGCGTATCATGGTAAAATACAAAACGGTGTAGTGTGCAATGCTGGCACCAATGCCTGTAACCATATAATAGGTTAAAAAGCGTTGCGGCCCCCAATACTGTTCTAATTTAACACCAAATACAAACAGGCCAAGCATATTTACTGCAAGATGCATTACATCCTTCCTGTCGTGCATAAACATAGATGTAATAGGCTGCCAAACCCTAAAATCTGGTGCTGTAGGAAAATGGTCAGCAAACAATGTATACAGATTTATGCCTTTTGTATCCATAATTAGCGTGGCAATGTAGAACAGCACGTTAATTATCAGCAGGTTTTTTACCACCGTGGGTATGCCAAAATTGCTCTGCGGACGGTATTGATTAAATTCACTCATTTACTTTTGTTGGCTAAAGCGTTTTTCCAATTCATCAGCTGTAATGGTAATAATGGTTTCTTTACCCGATGGCGAAAGATAGGGTATGTTGCAGCCAAAAAGGCTGTCTATAAGGCCCTGCATCTCATTCTGCCCTAAAATTTTACCCGGTTTTATAGCCATGCTGCGTGCTAACGAGCGGGCCAGATTGTCTTTAAAATCAAGCTTTAAGTCCTGCTCGTTGTGGTTGTATGTGTTGATTAATGTTTCTACCGTTTCTTTCAGTTTGCCGGGGCTAAACTCTGCCGGGTAACCATAAAACGCAAAGGCATTGCCACCCATATCGCTCACATCAAACCCAAGGTATTTAAGCTCCTCGGTAAGGTGGCGCAGCACCTCGGCATCAGCCGCAGGCAGCTCTATCTGTTGGGGGAATAATGACTGTTGCATTACCGCGTCGCGTTTATCCAGTTTCTCCAAAAAATGTTCATACAAAACACGCTCGTGGGCATATTGTTGGTGCACCAGCATCAGGCCCGATTTTATGGCCGAAACAATGTATGTTTTATGCAGCTGCATTAAGGTGCGCTGTGGCATTTCTACCTCGCGCTGCTCGGGCTCGTCGGCCTTAGGCTCCAGGTTTTGCAGTTCCAGCTGGTTATCGGCATGTCGGCTGGGGTATAGCGTTTCCCAATTCTGTTTGTTCACCCGTTCTTTCAGCTGGTAATCGCGCTGGTTTTCTTTATCAAACGGGTTGTAGTTTGGGTTAACGGTAATGGTAGGCATTTTCACTTCCTCGTCTTTGCGGCGGTGTGGAATGTTAAAGCCCATTTCCTGCTCAAAATCCATTGACGGGGTAAGGCTAAACTTACCTAACGAATTTTTAACCGCAGCCCGCAGGTAGGCATAAATGGCCTTTTCATCGTCAAACTTAATCTCCGTTTTGGTGGGGTGTATGTTTATATCAATGCGGGTAGGGTCAATATCAAAGTAAATAAAGTAGGAGGGGAAGCTCTCTTTAGTGATAAGCTCATTATAAGCCGTTTGCACCGCGTGTTGCAAAAAGGGGCTGCGTATAAAACGTTTGTTAACAAACATATACTGCTCGCCACGGGTTTTGCGTGCATGCTCAGGCTTGCCAATGTAGCCCTGCATGGTTACAATATCGGTGGCCTCTTCAATCTTAACCACCTTCTCGTTATACTTATTGCCAAATATGGCCGTAAGGCGGTTTATGAGCGTTCCGCCGGGCAGTTTATATACCTCGTTGCCATTACTGAACATGCTAAGGGCAATTTGCGGGTTGGCCAGCGCCACGCGAAGGAACTCCTCAATAATATGCTTAATCTCTACCGGGTCGCTTTTTAAAAAGTTGCGGCGGGCAGGCACGTTAAAAAACAGGTTCTTAATCTGGATGTTAGTCCCGGGCGGGGTGCTAACCGGTTCCTGGTATTTAAACTCAAACCCCTCAATAACCAGCAGGGTACCCATGGCATCATCATGGCGGCGGGTGCGGAGTTCTACCTGGGCAACAGATGCTATAGAAGCCATTGCCTCGCCCCTAAAGCCCATCGTCAGGATTTTAAAAAGGTCGTCGGCATTGGTAATTTTAGATGTTGCGTGTCGCTCAAAGCACATGCGAGCATCGGTCTCACTCATTCCGCAGCCGTTATCAATAACCTGTATCAGGGTGCGGCCCGCATCTTTCACTATCAGTTTGATATCGGTACTTCCTGCGTCAATAGCATTCTCCAGCAATTCTTTTACCGCTGATGCAGGGCGTTGAATAACCTCGCCAGCCGCTATTTGGTTAGCAACTGCATCGGGTAAAAGCTTAATAATATCAGACATATATAGTTTACTAGCCAACAATAATCAGGCAAAAATAAACTATTGCAGCCAAAATGGCAGCAGGAACTAAGAGGTTTAACGCCCATGAGGGAAATAATCCACTATTTTGGGCCTTTCGGGTAAACTGAAACTTCTTTTCCTCTTTGTTTTCAAGCCTTTTTACAATAGGCCTTTCATCCTCTGTTTTAAACAGCGGCGTGTAGTGAAAAGGGCGTGGCCTGTTGTGAGAAAAGAGAGAAGGGATTTTCATTGCTTCAAAAATAAGGATTATTAATTATGAATTATGAGGATTTGATTGTGATAGTTGATTAGCCCCTTTTTCCTTACCTTTACTATCCTATTCCATTCTATGCACAAGTTTTTAGTAAGCCTGGTAGCGCTGTTTGCTATCAGCACCATGGCAACCGCGCAGCGAGAAATGCGCTACGCTAGCGGAGATAACCAAAACATTCCGCACTGGGCACAGTTGATGTACGAGGCTAATCCCGACCCGGGAAAGGTTACGGCTGAGTTCCGCAGCTATTATAAAACCCACCGTTTTATAAAGGACAAGCATACCCAATATTACAAGCGCTGGATGCGTACCATATCGCGTAATGATTATGTGTATCCGGTAGGTTCGGCAGAGTATAAAAAGCGCATGGACAACCAGGCGGCTTACCTGCAAAACTCACAGGTAAAAGGCGGAGCGGTATGGACAGGCATTGGCCCGTTCGACTTTGATAAAGACGCTGCCAGCCGCAGCTACGCCCCGGGTGCAGCGCATGTTTACGGCATAGAACAATCAATAAGTAACCCCAATATTTTATACGCGGGCACTGCCACCACCGGCCTTTGGAAGACTACTGATAAAGGCCTTAACTGGGTATGCCTTACCAAGGATATGATGGTGGACTACATCTTCTCGGTAGAGATAAACCGCACCAACCCCGATATTGTATTGTTTGGCGGTGCAGGTAAGGTGTATAAAACCACCAACGGCGGCACCAGCTGGGTTATAACCGGCGATGGCACGTTTAACAGCGTAAACCACGATGTGCGCGACATTGTTACCGACCCTACTAATGCTAATATTATCTTTTTAACATCAGACCAGGGCTACTACCGCAGCACCGATGCGGGTACAAACTGGACGCAGGTGTTTGCGGGCGATTTCCAGGAGATAGAACTGCACCCTACCAACCACAACGTGGTGTATATTATTCAGCAAACAGGCAACAAAACGCTGTTCCGCAAGTCGACGGATAATGGCTTAACCTTTACCACCATAACCAACGGCTGGCCTAACCCTGTTAGCCCTGCTGAGCAAAAGCGTACCGAGATAGCCACTACTCCTGCCGCGCCTAACAATGTATATGCCCTATGCACCGGCGAAGCCAACGGCGGTAGTGGGTTGTACGGCATATATGTTAGTACCGATCAAGGCGCTACATGGACCTTCCGTTGCTGCGGCCAGGGGCCGGGCGGTGCGCCTGCGCCCGATAACCTTAACCTAATGGGTTGGGACGATGCCGGGCAAGATGATGGCGGCCAGTATTACTACGACCTTGCGATGGATGTATCGGACAGCGACCCTAACCGCATAAATGTTGGTGGGGTAAACCCCTGGATATCTACCGACGGTGGATTTACTTTTACCTGCCCTGCAAAATGGAGCAATCCGGAAAAACCAGCATACGTGCATGCTGATATACACGATATACGCTACTTTGGCAACGACCTATGGATAGCCAGCGATGGCGGCCTTTTTTATTCTACGTCGGGTGGCGATACTGCCAACCGTCGCCAGACCGGTATTGAGGGCACAGACTTTTGGGGCTTTGGCGCTACGGCAGGTACCGGTAAGGTTATGCTGGGTGGCACGTACCACAACGGCACCTTGCTGAAAGATAACAACACCTACCAAAACGGCTGGCTAAGCTGCATGGGCGGCGATAATGTGCGCGGTTTTGTAAACTTTGCAAACGACCGTAAGGTATATCATGATTATGGGAAGTCTATCCTATCGGGCAACCGCAACGTGCCGTTGATAGATGGCTCCTTCCCCATACAACCAAATATGACGTATATTATTGGCGAATCGAGCAACTACGAGTTCCACCCCCATAGCCAGAATATCATTTATTTTGGTAGTGGAAACTCGCTATACAAAAGCGATGGCGAAGGTGCGGGAGCAACAGCAATACACGACTTTGGCGAGAAGGTAACATCAGTAGAAATAGCCCCAACAGACCCTAACACCATATATGTATGCACCTATGCCGGCTGGTGGGATGATAAACATGTATTCCGCACTACCAATGGTGGCCTTAACTGGACCGACATTACCCCGGCATCGGGGTCTATAAACGGGCAGCCTTGGGTGCCTTACGATATTGCCGTTAGCGGGACTGATGCCAACACAGTTTGGCTGGCGCGTACATCGCAGTATGGCGATTACCCATCGGAACTGGAAGGCTACCGCATATTTAAATCGACCAACGGTGGTACAAACTGGACCAATTATACTGGCACTACAAGCCTTGATGGCGAAAGCGTTACCCATATAGAACACCAAATGGGCAGCGACGGTGGCGTATGGATTGGCACTCGCCGTGCGGTATACTACCGCAACAACAGTATGGCAGACTGGCAACTGTATAACAGCGGTTTGCCTGCTACCACCTTCTCGGTTCAGTTGTTTCTAAACTACCGCCAGGGCTTGGTATGGAATGCTACCAACCGCAGTATTCATGAAGCTCCGCTTATTGAAATAAACCCGCCACTGGCTCAAATTGCTGCCGATAAGTTTACTGTTGATTGCTTTGACAATGTGGTTCACTTTGCTGATAACTCGGCCATGAGTGCCCAAGGTGCCAGCTGGCAATGGACATTCCCGGGAGGTTCTCCTGCAACATCAACCCTGCAAAACCCGGTGGTTACCTACAACGCCCCCGGTTCATACAACGTAACGCTTAAGGTGACTGATGCCTATGGTACCAACACCCAAACGCTGAATGCCTTTATAACCTATGCTAATGGTGCCGATACGGTAGACTTGGCTCAGGATTTTGAGCCTGCTAACTACCCCGCTACCAACTGGCGTTTGCTAAACTCGGCCCAAACATTCGACTGGCAACTGGTGGATGTGGATGCCGGCCCGTTATGTACTGCAAGCAAAGCCATGCGTGCTGAAAATTATTACATAGAACACCCGGGCGATGAGGCATACCTTGTATCGCCGCGCGTTAGCCTGGCTGGCATAATCAACCCATCGTTAAGCTATTACTACGCTTACTCGGGATACAATAGTTCTAACGACGGCTTGCGTGTGGAGGTATCTACCAACTGCGGCAGTAGCTGGACCCAACTGTTTTATGCCGAGGGTACAGACCTGCTTACAACCACCGCCAGCAACGATTATTTTAATCCGACAGATTGTAACCAGTGGCTGCAAAAAGTGCTTAACCTGGATAGCTACATTGGCGATACCGTTATATTCCGCTTTGCGGGGGTTAACGATTATGGCAATAACCTGTACCTTGACAACATCAACATTACAGGCCAACCATCTGCTTTAGATACCAAACCTGTTGAGCTAACGTCTATCTTCCCAAACCCCAGCACCGGCGATTTCTTTATCCGCACTAACGATAAGGATGTTAAGCTGACCGTTTACACCGCCACAGGCCAACAGGTGTATAGCAACCGCTACCAGCAAGGCACCCACAGGTTTAACCTGAACGCAGCATCGGGCTTATATTTTGCGCATATAGAAACACAAAGCGGCTCTGAGGTTATTAAGCTGGTGGTAAGGTAATTGCTATAGGCTAAATGCTGAAAGCTTCTCCGCAATCTTCCTGTCATTACTTAGGCGGGGCACTTTGTTTTGCCCACCCAGTTTGCCTTCTGCTTTCATGTAATTGATAAAGGCATCTTTTTGTAAGGCTTTTAATACCAACGGGCGCAGGATAGCCCCCGTTATAAGGTCTTTGTAGTAGGTGTTCTTCTTCTGCAATGCCGCATCGATACTAGCGCTAAAGGCTGCCATATCAGCAGGCGGGTTAGAAAATTCTATAAACCACTCGTGGTAGGGCAGGCCCCCTTGCGGAGGTGTAACCTGTGGGGCTACGGTAAACTCCACCACATCGGCATGGTAGGTTTCGCAGGCTTGCTTAAGGGCATATTCTACTTCTTCGGCAATAACATGCTCGCCAAAGGCAGAGGTAAAATGCTTAATGCGGCCGGTGACTAAAATCTTGTAAGGTTCTGTAGATATAAACTTAACGGTATCGCCAATTACGTAGCCCCAAAGGCCCGCGTTGGTGTTAAGCACTATGGCGTAATTTACGCCAACCTTTACCTCGGTAAGTTGCAGGCGGGTGGGGTTCTCGTTAAAGAACTCATCAGCGGGAATAAACTCATAGAAAATGCCATCGTCAACAATCAACAACAGGCCTTCTTCTTTTTGTGAATTTTGATATGCTATAAAGCCTTCTGAAGCAGGATATGTCTCAATAGAATCAACCCGTTTGCCAATGGTTTTTTCCATCTTGGCTCGATACGGTTCAAAGTTTACGCCCCCATAAACGTATAGCGAAAAGTTGGGGAATATATCCTTAATCTGCTTGCCGGGGTTGCGCTCTATCAGCTTGTCAAAATACATTTGCAGCCAGGGTGGAATGCCACTAATCCGGGTCATATCCTGATTGATGGTTTCATCAACTATAGTATCTACTTTGGTTTCCCAGTCTTCAATGCAGTTGGTCTCGTAACTTGGCATTTGGTTACGGCGCAAATAGCCCGGCACATGGTGGTTTACAATGCCCGAAAGTCTTCCGTACAATATGCCACCCTTTTTTTCCAGCGTTGGGCTGCCCGAAAGGAATATCAGCTTACCGTTTAAAAAAGCGGCGTTGCCGGTTTCATGTATATAAAGTAACAAGGCATTGCGTGCCCCTGCTATCTGGTTTGATATAGAATCTTTTGTAATGGGGATGTATTTTACCCCCGATGTGGTGCCCGATGTTTTGCTTAGGTAGATGGGTTTTCCACGCCACAGCACATCGTTTTCGCCAGCCAGTATACGGTCTATATAAGTGCGCATCCCTTCGTAATCAACCAAAGGAACGTGCTGCTTAAAATCTTCGTAGTTTTTTACCTTATCAAAGTTATGTTCCTTTCCAAAAGCAGTGCCTTTACCCGTTTTTAGTAAGTCGTTAAAAACCCCTTGCTGGCTTTCTTTAGCGTGCATGGTGGCAAAGCTTACTTTTTTGGCGGTAGTGGCGGCTACTTTTTTAGCCAGGTATGATAGTACTCCCATCTCAATCTTAAAAATTAATATAATCGGCCGGGTTTACGGCATTGCCGTTGTGCCACAACTCAAAATGCAGGTGTGGCCCCGTGCTGTTTTCGCCGCTGCTGCCCACCAGTGCAATAGCCTCGCCGGCCTTCACTGTTTCTCCTTCTTTCTTTAGCAGGGTTGAATTATGTTTATAAACCGATACCATATTGCTGCTATGCTGCACCTGTATGGTATTGCCCGATTCCATCGACCATTCAGACGATATGACTGTACCATCCAATACGGCCTTTACAGGGTCGTTGCTGGGGGCGGCAATGTCTATGCCGTAGTGGCGTATGGCTGGGTTAAAGCGCGATGTTGCCACACCTGATACAGGGCTGTAAAAATATACGCCCGACATGGTTATAGGCCCATCGCTGCCAATAGTGCCTATGTAGCTGCTCTTATCGTTTTTCTCTACCTCGTTGCGCAGGCTGGCATCTTCTGCCGACGGTAAAAAGCTCAGCGATTTATAATCTATAGGCTTGCTTTTTTCTATCGTAGTGTCTTTGTTGTTACCGCCCTTGCCCGATATGATGTTGCGCATATTCTGCAAAAACTTATCGTTGTTTTTGGTGGCGTTCTCCAGCGAGTCGGCACGCTGCGTAAGCTCCAGCATTTCCCTGCGTACGCCCGCATCACCAAAGCCGGGAATGTACTCCCGCAGCGGTGTTAAGGCTATAAGGGTGGTGGTAAAGAAGATGATAAGGATAGCGCCCGTGCCTGCAACCACAAACACCCTAAGGGGAGTGAGCGATAGGGAGAATCGCTCCTCCAGGGTATCGTCGTTCATAACCACCAACCGGTACCGGTTTAGCAGCTTACGCAACCTACGCTTGTTCTTATTTTGCTCTTCAGCCATTAGCCTACAAATATGCGAAAAAATGTTCTCTTAGTTCCTTGTTGTTAGTTCGTGGTTATCAGATAGGGTATGTTATCATTTATTTATCGCTTAAAACATCTCTAATACATCGCTAAAACTACTACTGTTGTAATGTACCTCTTTGTCAACAAAAATCCCCTCCGATTTGCACCAAAGGGGATTAATAACTAGAACCTAGTACCTAAAACCTAGCACCTAGAATGCAGGCTGCGCGGGCAGGGTGTATTTTTTGCCTTTGTTTTGGTCTTTTAAGTATGTCATTAGCGGGGCAAAATAATCAAGCATCGCTTTGGCCGAAACATCAGAGCTCAGGTGCTTTTTCATATCGGCACGCCAGTCTACCGTAGCGCCGGTTTTCATTACATCCATAAGGAATTTACCTACCTCTTTATTGCCATAGTAGTTGGTATTGTGTACATCCTGGTGCAGGATGTTTTTGGCAATATGGTCGTGAAACTGGAACATTAAAACGCCCGCAATTGCATAATCGTAATACTGAGCAGGGTCGTCGTTTATGTGTGTTTTGGTAGCGGCATCGCAAAACTCTTCGCCACGGTTGGTTGGTGGAACCATGCCCTGGCATTTACCTACAATCTCCCACCAGCGTTTGTTGTATTGGTCTTTGGGCAGGTTGGTGGCATACAGGTCGTGTTCAAACTCTGTCATAGTACCGGCAGCCCATGGTATCATTACCACGTAGTTTAAGGCCTCTTTTAACAGGTTTTGGGTTTGGTCAACCTTAGCATCTTTAGGGGCTAAACCGTATTGTTGAAGGAATGGCATTTGCATAGATGCAAGGCCTATCATGGTGCCAAAAGCCTCGTGGTAGGCGCGGTTAGCACCATTGCGCAGGATGATTGGCACATCGCCATTTGAGTAGCTTATGTAATAGTAAATATGGCCAAGTTCGTGCAGGGTAGTTTCCCACCACTCAGTGTTTGGCTCTACGCTCATTAGCGACCGTATGTCTTTATCGTAGTCCATGTGCCAGGCCGATGCGTGGGTGTTTTTCTTAAAGCCGGCATCCGCTTTTAAAGGGTAAAGGCTCGATTTTTCATAGAACGATTTTGGTAGTTTTGGAAAGCCTAGACTTACGTAAAAATCTTCTCCCTGGTTGATAATCCACTCGGGTGTTTTTTTGCCCAGTTCGCCGTCCAGGTTAATGCCATCAACGTTTACAAGGGCTGTCCAGTCTTGGCCCCAGCGGTTAGGCATCCAGTGTGCGGGTATCATATCGGGCACCGGTTGCTTGTATTTATCGGCAAGGGTATAGCGCGCCCAGGTATGCAGCTCGCGGTACAAGGGCCATACCTCTTTTACCAGTTTGCGGGTAAGCTCCATCATTTCTTTGGTGGTCATTCCGTAGTCTGATACCTGGTACTCAAAGTAATTTTTGTAGCCAAGGGGGGCAACCGTTTTGTTACGCAAATCTTGCAGGGTAACAAGGCCGTCTTTTAGCTTAACGCCAACCTCTTTGCTTGCGTTCCATACTTTAAGGCGCTTGTCTACATCGGTTTCCTCGCGTAGCATCTTTTCAATGTCGTTAGGGGTTACCTCTTTGCCATCAAGCATAAACTTGTAGCCAAACAGGTTTTCTGTTTGCTTGTTTTGGGCGTCGATGCGCTTTTTAACAAGGTCGCCTGCGGCTTCGGGGTTGTTGCCGGCCATGTATACTATGGCGTTTAGTTGGCGCACCTGTAGCGGGGTCAGTTCGTTCTTCTTTTTAAGGTAGCCCAGGGCTTTGTCTACCACGGCTTTGCTGCCGGTGTAGTTAGAGTAAGCTTCGTCAGCGTCTGATGCTTTTTTGTTGGCAAGGGTGTCGCCCTCTACAATATGGGTGTTAAGGTCCCATTGGGCTTCCGACGATACGGTAGCCAGCTTTTGCCACTCTTTGTTGTATTCATCAAGCCATGCTTGTACCTCGTTTTGAATGGGTGGGGTAGGCATAGGCTTGGGGCCGCCGCCGCAAGCTGCCAGTAGCGCCGCGCAGGCTGCTACAAGTACCAGTTTTTTCATATTCTTAATGTTTGTGCTAATGTAGCAATTAGGTGTATATTTATGATAAAATATTGTAAGCATGAAGAAGTTATTGGCTCTGTTATTTATTGTGCTGGCGCTTAATGTATCAGCACAAACCCTGCGAGGAGGCAATGGCCTTAGCATAGGTAGTATTGAGAGTAACGGCACGGTGCGTGGCAGCAATGGCTTGTCTGTTGGACGCATAGATAGTGATGGAACGGTACGCGGCGCTAACGGGCTTTCTATTGGCCGTATTGAGAGCGACGGTACCTTCCGCGGTAGCAACGGACTTTCTATAGGCAGGTTAGATAGCGATGGAACTGTGCGTGGTGCTAATGGCTTATCTATTGGTAAAATAGAAAGCGATGGTACTGTGCGAGGAGCTAATGGTTTAAGCATTGGAAGCGCCAGCGGTATACCCAAAACATGGGCCGCAGCAGCTTTCTTTTTTTACGATTTTGAGCAGAGGTAGCGAATAGCTACAACAACCCCGGCCTTCTTTCCTGGGTCCTTTCAATTGCCTTTTCGTGCCTCCACTTATCAATCTCTTTAAAGTTACCCGATAGCAACACATCAGGCACCTTCCACCCTCTGAATTCAGCGGGGCGGGTAAACACAGGTGGCGCTAAAAGCCCATCCTGAAAAGAGTCTTCAAGAGCCGATGTTTCATCGCTCAGCACCCCCGGTAGCAGGCGAATGATAGAGTCGGAAATAACAGCCGCGGCCAGTTCCCCACCGCTCAAAACATAGTCGCCAATAGATATTTCTTTGGTGATAAAATGCTGGCGAATGCGTTCGTCAATGCCCTTGTAATGCCCGCAAAGTATAATCAGGTTCTTCTTTAGCGATAGGCTGTTACTCGCCTTTTGGTCCAACAGCTCCCCATCCGGACTGGTATAAATAACCTCGTCATACGTGCGTTCTTTTTGCAGCGCCTCTATACAGTTGGCAATAGGCTCAATCATCATCACCATGCCCGCACCGCCGCCATACATATAGTCGTCAACACTCTTGTGCTTGTCAGTGCTGTAGTCGCGCAGGTTAATAAGGTTCACCTCGCAAAGGCCTTTAGCAATGGCCCGCTTCAATATCGAGTGCTCAAACGGACTGCGCAAAAGCTCTGGTAATACGGTAATAATATCTATACGCATAGGGCAAAGGTAGTAATATAGCGGATAGGTTTTAGGTGATAGGTTCTAGGGCCAAATGGAAGACAAACCCCCTCCTAAAATTAGGATGGGTAGGGGTGAGGAAAAACAAAAACTCCCCGCCCTGTTTGCGGGGCGGGGAGTTTTCTATCAGCTATCAGCTATCAGCTATCAGCTATCAGCTATTAACGCACATTGTGCATCATCTGTAATAATTTTTTAGATAGAACCAGTACCAGTAAGCCTAAGAATATTACCACACCGGCAATAATGGCAAATATGGTAATAGCACCCATTTTAGAGAAGTACTGCACCAGGTAACCCGAAAGAAAGTTGGCCACAAAACTGCTCAAAAACCACACACCCATCATCATAGATCCTAAGCGCAACGGCGATAGTTTTGTTACCATTGATAATCCTACAGGCGATAAACAAAGCTCACCCATAGTATGTATCAGGTACGTTCCAATCAACCAAAGCAGGTTAGCCTTTATAGCCTCGTCCGGACTGTCGCCACCACGTTCAAGGCCTGCGCCAATCATTAAGAAGAAGCCTACACCCAGCAATATCATACCAAAAGCCATTTTTACAATGGTATTAGGTTCTTTGCCAGCTTTGGCAAGGCGGGTCCACAAAAAGGTAAACAAAGGCCCAAGTAGTACAATAAACAATGGGTTAACCGATTGGAACCACGATGTTGGAACCGTCCAGTCTAAAAAGTCAATATGGCGGTTTATAAACCTGTCGGTGTATAAGCTTATAGAGCTGCCCGCTTGTTCAAAACCGGCCCAAAAGAAGATGTTAAACAACATCATAATAATGATAACGGTAAGCCTGTCTTTCTCAGGTTTGGTTAAAGGTGCCTCAACAACATCTTTGGCTTTGGTAGCCGATGCAGGCCTCTTTCCAATATCGCCAAGGTATTTTTGGGCTAATAGGTTAAACATTATCTGGCCTATAACCATACCAACACCCGCCGCTAAAAAGCCGTAGTTAAAACCGTAGCTAAGAACTGCGCCACTGGCATCCTTAACCGCAAAATAGTCTTCAGCTAAAAAACCGCAGGCCAGCGGGGCAAGAAAAGCGCCAAGGTTAATACCCATGTAAAAAATGGTAAAAGCCGAGTCTTTACGCGTATCATCGGGCGCATACAACTGCCCTACAATGGTTGATATATTGGGCTTAAAAAAGCCGTTACCAATAATAAGCAAAATAAGCCCCAGGTAAAACATCGTAATGTTTTCGTGCGACGAGAAGAACAAACAAAACTGGCCTATAGCCATTGTAATACCACCAATGGTAATAGAGCGGCGCTGCCCAATATATTTGTCGGCAAGGTAACCGCCAAAAATAGGGGTAAGGTACACCAGGCCGGTATATATACCATATATCAATCCTGCGTTGCCGTCATCAAAACCAAGGCCGCCTTCTATCAACGACTTTGTTAAGTATAACGTTAGCAGTCCGCGCATACCGTAGTAGCTAAAGCGCTCCCACATCTCGGTAGCAAATAATAAGTATAGCCCTTTAGGGTGTCCTTTTTGAACTATTTGTTGTTCCATGCTCTAT
>JAIXUZ010000082.1 GCA_027483285.1 Bacteroidota bacterium | reverse complement strand
GTCGCCAGGAGCTTTATATAACCGATATCAAACCAGGCTACTACTTTATACAAGTGGTTAGCAATGGTAAGGTACTAGGCAAAAAAGTGTTCTTAGGAAAACAATAGTTTAGCTAATTAGCTTTTATTGAAATGGCGGCTGCAAAATTTTGCAGCCGCCATTTTTTTAGTAAAGAGTTATGTTGCGTTGGTAATATTAATACTAAACGACTGTTTGTTCTTGCATTTGGGGCTATAGTAATTTTGCTCTAAGGGCTAAAGAATAATTCGATCAGATTTCATGCCTAAAATCCGCTATTTCTTGCGCATTCCGGCATCAAACTCCTGCATAAAATCAACCATCGCCCGGTGCAGGTTTTTAAGAATCATTTTGCTTTGGAGTTTATCGGGTCTTGGAATAGATGTAAACCCAAAATTGCAGTTGTTGTCGTCGTATAGGCACTCAGCATCCCCTAGGTCTTGCCGTTGGGGTGTGCCAAACATAAAATCAGTATTGTAAAAGCTATTTAACTGGTAATAGTACTTGCCGTCTTTAAAAGTAAAAGTTCCTGTATAGTGCCAAAGGCCGCCGTTGTATTCGGTATGGTCGCGCTTAAAGGGAAAGTTTACGCAAGGCTTTATAATTATGGTGCCTATATCCTTATCAACCTTATATATAAACGACTTGGTAGTGTTAAAATAGGTGGTAAGGTAATTGTTGGCAATATCAAACAATTGGTTTTTGGTTAGGCTGTCTACAGCCATAACACCCTGGTATACAACTACTCCGTTTTTGCGCGGAGGTATGTTGCCCTGGGCAATACAATTAATGGATATAAGGGCCAAAAGGCTAACTAATGTTACTCTCACGATACTAATATACGCTGTTACCAATCATCTTGTAATGGCTTCCTCATTTCGGCATCAAAAGCGGCCATAAGCTTAACTACCTCTTTGTGAAGGCTTGTTAAAATTGCCTTGCACTCTTTAGGGGTTGGCCTTGAGCCTATGTTAATACCTGTCCAGCATGTGCCATCTTCATATAAGCACTCTACAGGGCCTAAGTTTGTTGCATAGCGGCTACCATTCATAAACCCGGTATTGTTAAAATTCTCAAGCTTGTAGCGGTATTTGCCATCTTTAAAATCGAAGGTTGCTAAGTAGTGCCAAAGCCCGCCGCTATAGTTAATGCCTAAACGGCTAAACTGAAATGTTATTGCAGGGGTAATAATTAACTGGCCACTGTCTTTACTGGCAAATTGTATAATAGGTATGGCTGAATTGAACCATGATTTTACAAAGATGTTGGCACGGTCAAACAATACTTCCTTTTTTATGGTGCTATCTACCTTCATAATACCCTCGTAAACAGCTATGTTGTTTTTACGGGGTGGTACGTTAACCGTTTGGGCTGCCAGGCCAAGGGTTATTAAAAGCATAAATATAAGTAAGGGTATCCTCATAGTGGTAAGCTATTGCTGAGGGGATATAGCATTAATTGTGCCGTTTTTGGAGGAGGTGATAGGTGATAGGTTATAGGGGATAGGGTGGCAAAGTTGCGTGTGCTAGAGTTGCAAAGTGGTGTGGCAGAGTGGTGTATGGTAAAGTATATAAAAAGCAAAACCCCGGTGTTGGTTACCGGGGTTTTAAAATTAATTGTGCGGATGAAGGGACTCGAACCCCCACGTCTTTCAACACCAGATCCTAAGTCTGGCGCGGCTACCAATTACGCCACATCCGCAACAATACGGTTGTTATTCTTCTGTTGCAGGAGCCTCAGCTTCAGGAGCGGCAGCAGCTTTAGTGTCGCCTTTTTTCGCGTAACGGGTACGGAATTTATCAACGCGGCCTGCTGTATCAACAAGTTTCATTTTACCTGTAAAGAATGGGTGCGACTCGCTAGAAATCTCCACTTTAAATAGTGGATACTCATTGCCGTCTTCCCAAACAATAGTGTCTTTTGTGTTAACGCAAGACTTAGTTATAAAAGACTTGTCAATCGACATATCTTTAAATACTACCATGCGGTAGCTTTCTGGGTGAATATCTTTTTTCATAATTATATCCTCGAAAAAAAGGATTGCAAAAATAGTAAATATATCATTAGATGCAAGCGCCTAAACAAAATATCTTTAATAAAAGTGCTTTTTAAGCAGTTTGCTTAGTAAAATAGCGGCTTAGCCAGGTGTTTTGGGCCTCTGTGTGCCAGCGATTGTTAAAATCGGCAGCAGAGGTTACGGTATTATCATACACAAAGGTATTAGCCGTAATGGTACCATTGGCTATTTCTGTTTCAAATTGGCTAAGTGGCACCAGGTTAATACTTTCTGTTTCTACAGCTATGTTTAGGCGGTTAAAAAAGTCAACATTAAGTTTTTGCCCCAGGGCTTTTACAAAGTTTACCGATTTATCTATTGAGCATCCTGAAGCTTCGGCTTGGGCTTCATCAACCCCAATAACTAAAAAATAGCCATTTAGCACCTGTGCGGTACCCGTAAGCGGGGTGCCGTGTGCCGCCCATTGAGCCACAAACTGTAGCGATGATTCGGCTAAAAAAGCCTGCTCGTCAGTAGTTAAAAGCCTGTCGGCCTGATATATCCATACCCTTGAATTACCAGGTAGTTCATTAATTGTCATGGTAAAAAAATCTTACTGCAAATATACAAATAAAACCCCCTCTGCTACCTGATAGCTATACCTGGTACAGAGGGGGCTTACTTAAATCTATCGCTACACTATTTTTAATTAGTTTTGAGGCCTGCCGGGAGGTCCGGGAGGGCCATCTCCACTACGGCCGGGACCCAAGCCATGGTTTTTCCACTCTTTAAGTATCCAAATTTTAAATTCCTGTTCGGCTTTTAGCAACAGGGCCACTTTTTTGTAAGGCAGCACCTTTTTCCACTCGGCCAGGTATTTCTTTTCTATATCCAGTTCTTTTTGCCTAAAAACAAACTCAGCATCAAGGGCTTTGGCTATAGCTGTATCGTCCATATCATCCAGGTTACGCAGGGCGGTTTTTTGGTCGGCGCGGCGTTCAGCACGCAAGTCGTCAATCTCTTTAGTATACATATTGTATACTGGCCAAAACTTTGTTGCCTCATCGGGCGTAAGGCTTAGCTTATCGGTAAAAAAGCCAATGCGCTTGGTGCGTATCCAGTCGCGCACGGGGCCTTTTTCATCCTCGGGCGGGCCACCCATAGGGTTGCTGCCAGGGGGCTGTGCAACAGCAGTTAAGCAGGCTGCCATTGCTATTAAAATAAATACTTTTCTCACAGTTTTCATATACATTCGTTTACATGCCGTCTACTAGGTCGGCTAAATCTAAATTTCCTTCGGCTACTATCTCAACCAGACTATTATCGTCGGTATTAATTTTTTCGGGTACCTCGCTCAGTAAGCCGTCGGTACTAAAATCATAAGTATAATCTAATAGCTCTGCAGCTTCATCATTTGAAGTTACAATAACTACACTTTTTTGGGTTGAAACCCTTTTGGTTGTAGCTTTTTTTGCAGTTTCTGCAACAACCGGTGGGGTAACTATATTATTATCCTTATTGGTATTTGGGGTGTTTATTGTGTTGTTAGTTGCAGGCTGGTTGCTTGCCGTTGTGTTGCCACCGTTGTTATTTACATAAGGCAGGGCAATAAATATAGCTACAGTAACTACCGCGGCAATAGCCAGGGCAGGGCGCAATACTACGCCCGCATTTTGCCACCAAACGGTAGCGGGGGCGTTTTCTTCAGCCACACGGTCGGTTACTTTTACATACAACGTTTCAAAATATCCCTGCGGAACAGCATAGCCATCTTTCTCAGGTAATTCAAAGGGTTGTGTTTTAGCAGCAATTTTATCAGCAAGGCTATCAAAATAGTTATCGGGCAGGGCAAAGGGTTTTGCCTGTTTAAGTTGATTAAGGGCATCATCAAACGGCAGGCCTTCCATCTGTACCTTAAGCGCTATGGCCTGGTGCAGGCGGTCGAAATACCCATCAGGCACCCTAAAGCAGTTAAGCTTTGGCAGTGAGTCTAACAGCGCACTGTTGCCATCGTTAGTATGTGTGTCCTTTTTCATTGAGTATGTATGACTTATTCCATTTAAAAAGGTTTAAAGCCCTTTGAAATAATCTTCAATTTTTTTTACCGCATGATGGTACGATGCCTTTAGTGCCCCTACCGATGTGCCCAGTACTTCCGACATATCTTCGTACTTCATCTCATCATAATACTTTAGGTGGAAAACCACCCGTTGCTTTTCGGGCAATGTTAAAATGGCCTGTTGCAGTTTCAGCTGAATTTTGTCGCCATCAAATAACGGGTCGTGCTCCATTTTTTTGCTTAGTTGGGCTTCCACATCAACCAGCGGTACAAAAATTCTTCTTTTCTTTTTATTCAAAAAGGTAATACACTCGTTCGTAGCAATGCGGTACATCCAGGTATACAGCTTGGCATCTTCCCTAAAGCCCTCCAGCGATTTCCAAACCTTAACAAAAATATCCTGCACAAGGTCGTCAGCATCGTCGTGGTCTACAACCATGCGGCGTACATGCCAGTATATTTTTTCCTGGTACTTTTTTACAATAAGGTTAAACGCGTAGTTGCGCGTACCCTCATTGGCAAATTGTTCCAGCAGTTCTTTATCGCTATACTCCATTCAACCCTACATTTTGTTAAACGTTTACAGGTGATTAGAGGACTAAAATAGAAAAAGGTTTAATGGCGGGGTGAAATATTGTTTTTGACTGTTAAATGATATGAAATAAAAATCCCCTATCAACAAATGCTGAAAGGGGATTTTTTCCGGTAGTAGTAAATAGGGGGTTATTCTATTTTACAATCATATTTATGATGAGATGACCCAGTAATCGGGTTTGTCATTTCGTCTTCGGCATCTTTCAGCTCATTACCGCATTTTTCAGCGCTGGCGCTTGAATAGGTTGCGTTGCCGTTTGTATCCTCGCCTGAATATTCGTGGCATTGTTTACACACTTTACAAGATGACATGGCTAGTATGGCGAATACTGCAGGGATAAGTAATAATTTAAAACGGTTCATGGGGTTCTATTTTAATTGTTTGTATATATATAGCTAACCATGCTTTTTTACCGATTGTTTAAAATAAAAAAAGGCAGGTTGATAAACCTGCCTTTTTTCTATAACCTATAACTCTTATTCTTTAGCTAAACGTACCCTTGCTATTTTGCTTTTGTGGTTTATTAATATAGTGTATAACCCACTGGGTATCTGGGCAATGTTGAGTTGGTTGTTTTCTACCAGCTTGTCCATTACCAATTGGCCTGTACTGCTGATGATTTTTACATTAAAGCTGCCCATATAGGCTGGTGTGTTAAAGTATACATCGCCATTGGTAGGGTTGGGGTAGGCGGTTATTAATGATGAAAGGTTTTCGTCTATACTCTCTGGTATGTAATTAAATACAGCTGATGTATCAACACAGCCATTAGCATCAGTAGCTACTACATAAAAGAAGCCTGAACTAAAATCAGGGTTATACGACTGGCTATTGGCCCCGTTAATTACCTGCATATTTGCATCTAACCATTGGTAAGCTACAAAGCCTGCCGATGCTGTTATTTCGTTAGGGCCTGTTTGGCTAACTGTAACAAAAGGGGCAGGGAAAATAACCGTAGCCCCAAACGATGTATTAATGCTATCGCAATTATTCCATATAGAACAACTAATTATATCTCCGTTTACGGGAGCATCTTCGTTATACGATGGGTTTGTGGCATTGGGTATCGGTACCCCGTTTTTAATCCACTGAAACTGTAAATCGTCGCCGGAAGTTTGTAGAGTGTAGTCTATTGAACTGCCGGGGCAAACAGGCAGCGGTAAAGATATACCGGTAATAACCGGAGGTTGAGTAATGGTTAAATCGGCAATCGCTACATCGGTTAATGTACCGCAATCGCCGCTAACGGTTATGCTGTATATGCCAGTGTTTGAAGTATCAACATTTGTTAATGCAATAGATGCTGCGGTTTCGCCGCTTAGTGGTTCACCGTTTAGAGCCCACTGGTAGCTTAGGTTACTGCCCGTTGCCAATGCAGTTAGGGTTAAATCCTCGCCCCCACAAAGGGTATTGTTTGTAATGGTATTATTTATGCTTGTGGTTGTTAGGGCTGTAACATTAACGGTGTTTGATGTAATAGTGCCGCAGCTACCGTTTATAACAACATCGTAGGTGCCTAAATCGTTAGCAGTAGCAACAGGTACAGTATACGTAGCACTGCTTGTGCCAACATTGTTACCATTTCTGCGCCATTGGTAAGTGGTGTTGTTGCCGCCGTTGCCAATAACACTTAGCGTTAGTGGCCCACCCAGACAAATTTGCTGCGCCACAGGCTGCTGCGCTATGCTGGCCGAGCCAACAACGCTTAATGCCGCCACATTGCTTGTTACCAATGGCCCGCATGTGCCTGTAACCTCAACGGTGTAGTTGCCGGCATCGCCCGCAGTTATGTTATTTATAGTAAGTGTAGGTGAGTTTGTTCCCACAGGAGTAACGCCTTTTTTCCATTGGTAGCTTAGGTTTGTACCGGCAGCAGCCACAGTAAATGTAATGTTAGCCCCTGTGCAACCGCCTTGTGTTACCGGCTGTGTTGTAATGGCGGTGGTAGGGGTAATGTTTACTACTGCGTTGCTTGATGTTACTGTGCCGCATGCTCCCGTTACGGTTACAGTATACGTTCCGGCATCGCCTGGCTGTGCATTAGGTATGCTTAGGTTAGAAGAGTTTGTACCTACGTTAGTAATACCCCGTTTCCATTGGTAGCTTAGGTTTGTGCCTGTAGCTGCCACACTTAAATTAACAGTACTGCCCTGGCAAAGCGTTTGTGTTGCGGTAGGTTGTGTACTTATGGCTGTATTTGGGTTGATTGAAATAACAGCTGCGTTTGATGTTGCGTTGCCGCATGCGCCCGTTATCTCGCAGGTGTAGTTGCCGGCATCGCCCGCAGTTATGTTATTTATAGTAAGTGTAGGTGAGTTTGTTCCCACAGGAGTAACGCCTTTTTTCCATTGGTAGCTTAG
>JAIXUZ010000164.1 GCA_027483285.1 Bacteroidota bacterium | reverse complement strand
CATATTTCTACGTTTGCAATTACCTTTCCACCTTTATAATAAAACGCTGCAAAGTGAGGATCAAAGCAAGAAGCAACACCTTGTCCATATGAGCTATCAGCATTAATACGAAACGAAAATTCTTTGGCTTCCGCTTTAGTTAACGTAACACTTTTTGTGGGCTTTGTGATGAAAGAATAATATTTACCAGTCTGTTTGATGTTGCTTTCACCCTGCCCTTCAAAGCCATAATCATATATCAACAAACTATCATAAACCAACGTAGCATAGGGGTTTTGGGCCGATGCAGTAAAAGCAAATAAGACTAAGAGTGTGATAAGTAGCTTCATACTACAATCCAATCTGTATCGCAGCCCTGATACCAAACTTAGCAATTTCGGGGTGGTTTAGCTGTGTTAACCTCCACAGGGCATCTATACGCAGAATCTTAAAAATGTTTTCAATGCCCACGCCCACTTCCATATACGGACGCCAGGCAAGGTCGTACATACCAGTAGGCAGTTGGTATACCCCATTGCGATTCTTATCGCTGAGCGAGCCTATTACCCCTTTAAAGGTAGCAACCTCGCGCCATTTTAGCTTACGCAGCAACGGTATTTTATTAAGGAATAGCCCATCAAAATGGTGGGTGGCAAACAGGCGTACGTATTGGTCGCACGCAAACTCGTTAAAGTTGGCCAAGTTAAAGTAATAGCTGCTGTAGCCATATGTTTCGTTACCCGTTTGTATGTTCAGCAATGGGTATGGTACGCTGCCAAATGTTTTGCCGGCTTCCAGACTAAAATCAGTATACCCAAAAGGATTGTAACGGAACCTATCGGCTATTTGCAACTTAACCTGCTGGTAGTTAAATGAGCCACCCAACACATTCTTAAACCCGAATGTTGCGTACAATGTAATACGAGGGTAGCGTGTGCCAAGGCTGGTGCGGTCAAACTCGCCGTTAACATATTTCTCGTCATAGGCAAAATAGGTCATAAGCGTAGCCTCCGTAGTAGTAAAATGGCTAACGGAGGTTGTGCTGTTATCGGGGTTTATCCTGTTAAACTGGAACAAGCCCGGCATCCATTCTTTGCGCGACAGGGTAATTTTATTTAAGAAACCGGAGAACCATTCACGCTCATAATACACCGTGGCATTGGTGGTAAGCAATAGCTGGTCTAACGGCCTGCGGCGGCCTATAGAAGCTAATACGTTTAGCTGAATGGTAGAAGTATTGTTAAGGCCCAACAGTTCAATATCGTGGCGGTAGCTGCCACCCAAAACCTGCCGTGGGGCTTTGGCAATCATATAACGGAAGCCACCAAAATATTTCCATTCTTTATCGCGCATACCATAAGCACCATAGCCACTAAACTCTATACGCTTGCTAAAATTGTTGCTGGTGCGCATTCCAAACCTAAAGCGGTTGCCCTCCAGCTTATTAAAGCTGTACAATGAGTACACTGGACCTATTTCCAGCGGGCCGGCAATCATATAGCCTGTAATAATACCATAAATTAAATCGGAGGTATGGCGGTAAATAGGCAGAGTTTTAATGGTATCAACCATTTTGTAAACAGTCTTTTCTGCTTTGGTAAGGCTATCCGGGCGGATGTTCTTCCAGTAATCTTCGTTGGCTGTAATAGCACTATCAGCCACTTCAATATTAGCAGCCCCTTTCAGGTATTTTTCTGCAATGGGTTGGTCAACAATTATGTTGCGGTAATGTGTTGTTTTACGCCCATACAAGCCCATGGTACCTGTGCGTAGAGGATTAAAATCGGCAACTACTTTTTCGTAACTGCGCATCCAGTATTTGCCTCCAACCAGTGTATATTCTTCTTCAACATAAAAGTCTTTTATAAAATTTATGTTGGCATCTTTATTAATCTGAAACTGGATTTTTTTAATGGCAAATGCGGTGTCTGCAATCCACATATTGCCTGTAAATGTAAGGTCTTGCTTTAGGCGCGGCACAAAGTCAACCTTATAGCACCAGCGGCTGTCTATAAAGGCACTATCCGTTAAAAAGTACTTGTAAAACAATATGCCTGAGTTTGATATCGGGCTGATAAAACCTTTGTCAAACAACAGCAATGTGTTCTCGTAAATATCAATGTTCTGGTACATATCGCCCAGGAACTGGCTCACGCTTTTGTTTTTAACCCCTGATACTTTTGTGGCTTTAACAATCTCCTTTTTGTCTGATGGGTTTTTGCGAAAGTAAAAGTCAGACACCGTTTCTGTCATAAATATGGGCAAGTAGGCCTTTCCCGTTTCTGATGTATCAACGTTATCAAAAATAAAACTCAGCTGTTTTAGTGTTTTACGCTTGCTAATTTTATCGGTAAAGTTGTTCAGGTCAAACTGCAGCTTATTATACGTTTCGTATTGGTAGGTATCGTATTTACTCTTATCGTTGTCTTCTTTATGTTTGATTATTTTCTTTAGGATAACCTCCGCGGGGTTTTCGCCGGGACGTATTACCACCTCGCCAATATTGTAGCTGGTGGGCACTAGTTCAAAGTCTATATTTTGCTCTTTATTGCGCGCCACCTTTTTGGTTTGCGGGTTGTAGCCTACAAAAACACAACGTAAAGAGTCTACCGGCTTGTTAGCGTTTATAATGTAATAACCGTTAAAATCGGTAGTGGTTCCCATGGTGGTACCGTTAAAGGCAACCGCTGCAAAAGCAATACCCTCATCGGTTTTGGCATCGGTAACACGGCCCTGTACTATGGTGTTTTGTGCAACAAGGGTATAGGTAAAAAAAAGGCACAACAACAACAGGCAACCCCGCAGGCCTGTTTTTTTAATAAGAAATGTATGTTGTAAATATGATACGATAAGCGGTTCCTTTTGCGTTTAAAATGCTGTGTAAATTACGAAGAAGCCACACAAAAGTTGTATGCTTGCATAACTTTTTTAAAACAATATACCGTTTTAACCATTATTTAAAGGTACAACGTTCAGAAAACCATGCAGTGGAATATATTAACAGACAGCAGCCAGTTAGATAGCATTGATGGCTTGTCTATCATTGGTCCTGTTATGATTTTTAAACACAGCACACGTTGTTCTATCAGCACTACAGCGTTGGACAGGCTGCAACGCAGCTGGAAAGAAGGCGATAACACAAAAATTACCCCCTATTATTTAGATTTGATTAAGTACCGCGAAACCTCTAACGCTATTGCAGAGCGCTATGGCGTAGAGCACGAGTCGCCACAGGTAATTGTTATAAAAGACGGAAAGGCCGTATATAACGAAAGCCACATGGGGATTAATTACAACAGCCT
>JAIXUZ010000294.1 GCA_027483285.1 Bacteroidota bacterium | reverse complement strand
TGAGCCGTTACCTCACCAACAAACTAATGTCACGCATGCCCATCCATAACCGCCTGAGCTTTAATATCAGAAAGATGCCAATCCGATATATTATGGGGTATTAATCCGAATTTCTCCGGGCTATCCCCCAGTTATGGGTAGGTTGCATACGCGTTACGCACCCGTGCGCCACTCGCCGGCATGTATTGCTACACCCGCTGCCGTTCGACTTGCATGTATTAGGCCTGCCGCTAGCGTTCATCCTGAGCCAGGATCAAACTCTCCGTTGTAGTTTGAATTGTTAATCCTGAACTGATTTTGTTCTAGGAAATAGTGTTGTTGTCACTACCTCTTTTATTTTGGAATTGACCGCGAGGTCATTAATATTCCAGGGTCGCTTGCTATTTCTATTTAGCCTTCTTCAATATTTTCAAAGAACTGTTGTAATCTTTTTAATGTTTCCCGTTCGTTTCGGGGGTGCAAATGTACAACCCTTTTTCGAATCACCAAATCTTTTTTGAAAAATTTTTAAACTTTTTTTTAAAGCTTCTCTCTCGATTTTTTGGGGCTGCGAATTACAGCCTTTAGATAATCTAGAAATTTATTGTTTTCAAATAATTTACAAACTTTTAAAAGAACTTTTCTCGATTTTTTCGGGGCTGCAAATGTACAACCTTTTTTTAATCTACAAAACTTTTTTAAAAATTTATTTTAGACTTGTTTCAGTGTGTTAAAGAACGTGTGTGTGATTGGGGGTGCAAAGATAGACAAGATTTTATTATTCCAAACCCGTGGTGACATTTTTTTCACATAAATATGTTAAATAACTGATTACCAATTAAATAAGTTTGAATGTACTTATATATTCCTTTTAAAAAAGCCGTTAATACGTGTATATACAACTAGTAACGGGAATGTATTTACCAGTAGTCTATCTATAAAAAACACAGAATTAGGCTGTTTTATAACATTTAGCAACCTATAAAGACCTCTTCAACCTATATAATATTAACAACAATACCCTGAAATTACCCTTTACTACCTATTAGTAGAACGCCAAAAATGGCCTAACAGGGAAAATTTAGGTATAAACTATATACATCTATATATAGATAAGGTGCTAAAAGGGAGGGTTCGTTTTGGATTTTTGAGTTTACCAACGGAATATTCTTATATAGATAACGTATAAAAACACGCTAGTGGATATAGTAAATGGGTATAGTACATATTGTGGGTAAGTTTTGTATTGGCGAAATATGATAGTCGGAGTTATATATAATAGGTATGCAAAAGTTACAGGTTTCAAATTGTAATTTCAAATGCTATACATATTTAGTATAGGCTCTGTTTTGCCTATACCTATATAATAGACTATAAAAGCAAAAGTCCCCTGGCGTTAAACCGGCAGGGGACTTTTAATATACTATATAAGTATACCTTATATACTAAATGCTACTAGTTGTTGCCAAGGTATACCTTTTTGCTTTCTACTTTATCGCCGCTAACTACTTGTATAAAGTAGTAGCCCGGAATAATGCCGGCAACGTTAAGCTCTTGGCGGCCTTTTAATGTAGACACGCCTGTTAGGCTTTCTAAACGTTGACCAAACATATTGTACATGGTAATATTAGCCTGGTTGCCACCCCAGTTGTTAAACTGTATCACCACTTTCTCGCCCTGACCATAGATAGACAAGTTTGATACAGGTTGGTTATTAATACCTACAGTACCCACATATACTGTTTGTGATAGTGTTTCTGAACAAGAATCATTAGAAGCAGTAAAAGTCACCAAATAATCACCAATGCCAGTATAGGAGTGCTGCTCTGTTAACAAACCCTGCGCAGTACTGCCATCACCAAAGTTCCAGCTGTAGTTGGTAGCGTTGGTAGCAGTACCGGTAAAGTTTACCTGCTCTCCAATCAAAACGGTAGTATCTGACACTGCAAGGGTAGACACTATAGGAACACCATTACTGTTTACTGTGATAAACTCTTGAGCTGTATAGTCGCCACGTACGAGTGTAATAATATACTCTTGCGGTAATAGGTTGTTAACGGTAATAGCACCGCTGTAGTTATTACCCTGAGCATAGGTATTGTTAGTATTATCAGTAATAATATAGCTATCCCAAACGGTAGTACCATTTTGTGTAAATGTTATAGAACCTGCTGCATTATCGCAATCCTGATTTACAACATTGGCAATAACACCTGGTTGAAAATGCAGGATAAAACGGTTGAAAGTATCTGTAGCTAACGAGCTGAACGTGTATGTGCCTTGGCCCCTAATATCAACAATGCTATCAGTAAACAAGTCTTCAAGCGTAACGATTGATGATTGTGGGAAGCTGGCTACATCATTAAAGGTAAATGTGAATGTTCCATTGGCCCCCGGGCTTAAACCCATAGGCACATCAACAGATCCTGTAAGTAGAGGGAGAGAGTTAATACCGATAAATTCCTCACCTATTTTAGTAAACAACGTAGGCTGGCCAAGTGAGCTAAACCACTTGTAAGCATCATACTGGTCAAGTTCAGGTGTTGCACCGTCTACAAAGTTAATGTCGGTTTGGTCACCAAAGCCATTGCCGGAAAGCGAAATGTTTAAGTGGTCTTCAACAATAGCTTTAATTTCAAAACAGGAATGCGAACCAGTTGTTTGGTGGCCCTGCGCTAATCGCCATGCCGGAATAGTACCTGGGTTAGTTAAAGCTAAAGGAAATGAATTAGCTGGAGTAACATTTGCACTTTTTGTATTGCCTACTGTATAATGATAAGTTGTTATTGCATTTACACTGAAAACAAACCCAAGCGTTAAGGCAAATAATAATATTATTTTTTTAAAACTATTTTTCATATTGATAGAATAACTGTTATCCTTACACTATATTATTTTAAGTAATCCCACAAATATATGTTACATTGTTATTAACCTAACACACAAGGAAGAATTTAATGAAATTCTGTAATCAAATAATCAATATGTTACCGTTTATAATTTGCAAAATATCATACTTAAAACAAAAAATAAACTATAATGTTTGTAATTGTTTACTAGTTTGATTATGTTTGTCAGTACCATCTATTCAGTTAAACAAAATTTAAAGTGCAGGTATTGCATGAATCACTTGAACAAAGCTGTTTCATATACCTTTAATAAGTATCTCCTTGGGGTTTTATTTATATGTTTGTCAGGCTTTTATGCCCAGGCCCAATGCCCTAATGCCGATTTTGAAACCGGTACTTTTGCCAACTGGCAAGGCCGTACCGGCAGTTGTTGCCCCATAAATACCCCCACCAATGGCATAGTAGCAGGCAGGCATACCATTATGGCTGGCCCCGGTATAGATCCAAACAGCTGTGGCGGTATACCCGTTGTGGCCCCGGGCAGTACCTTTTCGGCCCGTTTGGGTAACGCTGGCTCAGGTTCGCAAGCCGAGCGGTTGATTTACACCTTTAACGTTACCCCCCAAAGCAACCTTATTATATATAAGTATGCCGTAGTTATGGAAAGCCCCGGCGACCATAGCGCGGCAGAACAGCCCCGTTTTGAGGTACGCGTACGCGACCAAAACGGCAATACCATACCTTGTACCTTTTACCAGATAGCAGCAGGCGGTAACAACCCTACCCCGGGTTTTAACAACTGCGGCAGCTGGCGCTATAAACCATGGACCACCGTAGGGGTAGACGTAACGGCCTACATTGGCCAAAACGTATCGGTAGACTTTGCCACCGGCGACTGCTCTTTAGGTGCCCATGCTGGCTATGCCTATATCGATGCGGCCTGTGCTCCACTACAAATTGACGCGCGCTACTGCCTTGGCAACAATCAGGCGCAACTTGATGCCCCTGTTGGTTTTTCATCGTACCTTTGGAGCACCGGGCAAACAACACCCTCTATTACAATTAACAACCCTGTTCAAGGTCAGCAGGTATCGTGCACCATCACATCGGTTACTGGTTGCCAGGCTACCCTAACGGCCACCTTAAACCCCACAAACCCCAACCCCGCCTTTGCTATTGTAAGCAACTGTATGGGCAATGCTACATTTGACAATAACAGCACGGTAGTAAACGGCACTACCAGCGGCTACAGCTGGAACTTTGGCGACGGTAGCCCTGCAGATACCACTACCAACCCTGTGCACGTTTACAATGCCCCGGGCACATATACCGTTACACTTACCCAAACTACAGATATTGGTTGTACTGATGTAACAAGCCAACAGGTGCAAATTGCGGCATCGCCAGTGGCAGCTTTTGCCACCAACAATGCCTGCGATGGGCAAACAGTAACCCTTACCGACCAAAGTACCATGGCAATGGGTACTATTAACCAATGGAACTGGAACCTTGGCAACGGGGTTACCCTAAATACCCAAAACGGCAACTATGTTTACCCCGATACGGGTACATATACGGTACAGCTGATAGTGTCTGAAAACGGGCAGTGTCCCGATACTACCACCCGAACGGTGGTAGTAAAGGAAAATCCAATAGCGGTATTTTCTACCGTAGAGGTTTGTCAAGGCTTTCCAAATGCGTTTACTAACACCAGCACTACGTACTGGGGCAACATAACCTACAACTGGAACTTTGGCCAAAACGGCGCTACATCAGCCATACAGGCACCCAGCTACACCTATACCGCACCGGGTACTTTTAATGCTCAGCTAATTATAACACAAACCAACCCTACCCACACCTGTAGCGATACATTGGTGCTGCCTGTAGATGTGTTTGCAGTACCGGTGGCCGCATTTACAACGCCACAGTATTATTGCCTTGGCGAGCCTACGGTGTTTACCAACAATAGCACCGTTAATCCTAATGAGCCATTGATATACGCATGGAACTTTGGCGATAACATAACTTCGGCCAGCCAGTCCCCAACGCATACCTATGCAAACTTTGGCACCTTTACCAGCCAACTTATTGTTAGCACGGCCAATAACTGCGCCGATACTACCACGTTAGACCAATACATTTACGCTATACCGGTAGCAGGGCTAACGCCTGACGTAACATCAGGCTGCGAACCTATAACCGTAAACTACACCGGGCAAAGCACTATAGCATCGGGCAACATACTAAGCTGGAACTGGGATTTGGGCGATAACACAACGGCCAACATACAAAATCCAACCGGCACCTATACTAACGGCAACTATAACGTAAGCGTAGTAGTAGAAGGCGGCGATGCCAACCACTCGTGCTACGATTCTACCAACTTTGTGCTTGATATTTACGCTGTACCGGTAGCTGCGTTTACATCAGACCAATACCTATGTTTAGGCCTGGCTACAGATTTCACTAACCAGTCGAGCGTATCGACCAACGAGCAGCTAGTCTACAGTTGGGATTTTGGCGATAACACCACATCGGCCCTTGCCGACCCAAGCCATACTTATGGCAACTACGGTGCTTTTACCGCCCAGCTTATTGTTAGCACACTTAAGGCCTGTGCCGATACGGCAACAGCTATACAAAATATTTATGCAATACCATCTGCGGGTATAGTACCAGACAATGCCACAGGCTGCGAACCCCTTACCGTAAACTTTACAGGGCAGGGCAACGTAGCATCGGGGGTTATTACTGGTTATGCCTGGGATTTGGGCAACAACACTACATCGGCCCTGCAAAACCCCACTACATTATACCCAACGGCTAACACATACAATGTAAGCCTTGTGGTTGAAGCGGGCGACCTGAACAACTATTGCTATGACACTGCTACTACCGTTATTACAGTACACCCCTTGCCAGTGGCTGACTTTAGTACGGTAAATGCCTGCCTTGGCGACCAGGTGCAGTTTAACAACCTTTCTACCGTATCATCGGGCATGATACAATTATACGCCTGGGATTTTGGCGATAACCTTGGCACATCTATACAAGCCAACCCGGCCTACCTTTATGGTACCGAAGGGCAATATACCATTGGACTGACAGTGACTACAGACCAGGGCTGTGTGCACGATACAACCCGTACGCTTGATATTTATCCGCCACCTGTAATTGATTTTGCTGCAGATCTAACATCAGGGTGCGCGCCACTGGTGGTTAACTTTAGCGACCTTACCGTGCTTAACAGTGGTAACATTGCAGCCTGGCGGTGGGATTTTGGCGATGGAAACCAATTGACCCAACAAAACCCAACCCATTCTTATGACTCTGCAGGTGTCTATACTGTAAGCCTGCAGGTAACAACCAACTTTGGTTGTACCGATATATTTACCATTACCGATATGATAACGGTTTGGCCTAACCCTGTAGCGGCATTTAATGCCCAGCCAAACCCTACTACCGAGTTTAACCCGATTATAAACTTTGACGACCAATCGCTGGGCAACCCTACCCTATGGGATTGGGATTTTGGTAACGGCGATAGCGCTAACGCGCAAAACCCACGTTTTATTTACGACTCACCAGGTAATTATACGGTGTTGCTTTATATTGAGAACCAATATGGTTGCTCTGACACTACCAGCGGCGAGATTACCATATCGCCTGAGTATACCTTTTATATACCTAATGCTTTTACCCCTAATGGCGATGGTATAAACGACCAATTTGGCGGCGCGGGTACCAATATTAAAGAATACGAGATGTATATTTTTAACCGCTGGGGCGAGAAAATCTTTACCACCTTTGACATGAATAAGAAATGGGAAGGATATCTTGGTAAAGAAAAGGTACAAGACGAAGTGTATGTTTACCTTGTGGTAATAAAAGACATTTTTGACCAACCGCATAAATACCGTGGCACCGTTACCATGATTAGGTAGGTAAATGCTCTTATTCTATTTCCCCTACAATTCTAATTCTTTTAACAAATAATAAACCAACTTTATATAAAGAAATTGGGGTCTTTATAATATAATAGGGTTTGCATATTTTAAAGACAAGGGATATTTTACATAAACAACCCAACATAGGCTATGCCACCTTTATCAAGTATTGTTGAAGGGTTGGCGGCAATATGCAAGATAAAGGAAGTTGATATGAGGGTATGAAAGCCTGAATTTTGTAGGTTTAGCATTTCAAAGAATAAAAATACTGCGGCCCGCAACTTTACAGTTGCGGGCCGCAGTATTTTTAAACCATTTAAGACTTATTGGGTAAAACCCAACTGGTTAGTAAAGCGGCCATTTAATAACGAGTCTAACGACTGTGGAGAAAGGGTAATGTTACCCACCGTTTTGTTGTATCGGGAAGAAAATATGCCTAAACCGTTGGTAATATTGGTATACTCGGGTTTTTCCTGTTGCAAAGTGTTAGATGGGCCATTAACATCTAAATAGGTGCTAAGGTCAGCACCGCCAGCATAAAAGGTAAACTCTAAACCAGCAGTTTGGCGCTCTATGTTAACACCGGGGGCGCCCAGGTTGTTGGCCAGCAACTGGAACAAACCATCGGGATTTAATGGTATTTGTAAGGTTTCGCCACCGTTGGTGTTGCTTGATTTGATATTTGGCAAGGCCCAATCTATACTTTTAGTAACCACCTGGCTGGTTACGGTATTAATCTCGTTGTATTTAAAACGGATAAGCATTGAATATACCAAAGCGTTTTTAGCCGATTTAAAAGCGGCCGTAAACTGAAAGCTGTTGTTACCGACAATATTAACCTGTTGGTTGTTTTGCGGGTTGGTAACAACCAAGTTCTCAATCATCGGGGTTTCTGATGTAATGGTAGTTCCGGTTTTGTTGTTATTAATAACCAATTTATACCTGCGCTGCGGGTTTAGGGTTGCTGTTGATTTGTAAAGTATGTTAGCATCGCTTGCAAACAGGCCCGTATCTTTAGCAATCTCGTTTACCGTGCGGATAAGTGGGAATGTATTGGTAAGGGTGCTGTTGTTATACTCTTCAAGCTTAACAGTAAGGTCTGCCGCCTGATAGTTAACAGAGTCGGCAATACCAGCCATTAAAAAAGCGTTACCCTCGCCAAGGTAAGCCTTGTTGATTTTAATATAATGGGCGGTATCGTTTTGGTTTAGCAAACCATACACTAAAGTGATGTCTTTATAGTCAGCCATCACATCAAAATCATTTTTACAACCCGCAAAAACAGCGGCAGTGGCTAAAGCAGCCAAAACATACTTTCTCATTGTACAAAGATACTTATTAATTAGTCGCCCTAAAAGGACAAAATGTTCAGTTTATCGGAAAACACCTATTCGTAAGAGTATATGGTTAGGCCATTTAACAGTTTAGGTTCAAACCAGGTGCTTTTAGGTGGCATGGTTTTACCCGAACGCGATATGGCATAAAACTGGTCTATATGCACAGGATGCAGCACAAAGGCAGCTACAAAGCGACCACTATCAACCCTGCGAGCAACAGCTTCTAACCCTTGCACCCCGCTGGTAAAGCCAATACGTTTATCGGCGCGTAGGTCGCTAATGTTTAGCACGGGTTTTAGTATCAGCTCGGTTAGCAATTCAGCATCCAGGGGGTTATCCTTTATGTATACCTCCCTTAGGGCGGGAAGCAACGTAAGGTAGTACCAGGTGCCATGCAGGTATACGGTAAACTCGTGCGGGTTGGCCGGTTTTACAGGATCTGCCCCACTCTTGCGAACTTCAAAAAACTTCTCCAGTTGGGTAATAAAACCCTCTTCGCTATAGCCATTAAGGTCTTTTACCAGGCGGTTAAACTCAAACAGGCCCAATTGGTCGTCAGCATAAAGAGCCGCCATAAAACGGGCGTAGTTGGGTAGCTTATCGCTACTTGGGTTGTTTGCAGCAAACTCATCATACAACAAGGCCGACGATGCGAGCCTATGGTGGCCATCGGCTACAAAAACCTCATCAAAATCCGCAAATTGGGTGGTGAAAAATTCCTTATCAGCCTCGGCTTCAACCAACCACAATTGGTGGATTACCCCTTCTACCGTTACCTCGCAATATGGCTGGTGTGTATGGGTAATGTGGTTGATGCGGCTTGCTATTTCATCTTTATGCGGATATGTAAGCAGCACAGGCTCGGCATTAATTTTAACAGACCGCAGGTAGTTTTTCAGCACTACCTCCTTGCGTTCAATAGTTTGCTCATGTATTTTAATATGGCCCTGCTTATAATCTTCTACCGATGCGCCCACTATTAAGCCGGTAGCACTTTGGGGGCCTACCGTTTGGCGGTATATATAATAAGCATCACCACTCAGTTGACTGTAGATACCATCGGTTACAAAGTCTAAAAAGCGGCCACGGCTGCGGGCAAAAAGGGCTTCGCTGTTTACCTCTGCCTTATCAACCTCTCTGTAATCGGGCTTAACTATGTTAAGAAATGACTGGTGGTTGTGCAGCAGGATTTCATCCAACTGCTCGTGGGTATAAAAATCAAACGGTTTAGATACCACCTGCTGTGCAAGGTGCTTTGCAGGCAAAAAAGCGCCAAAAGGCTTAATATCCATACCCTTATTATTTGTTACGAAAAAAGGCCAGCACGCGTTGCGCCATCTCTATGCCAATGCGCTGTTGCGCTTCGGCGGTTGATGCCCCAATGTGTGGAGAGAATGATATATACTTATTGCCTAAAATCTCTTCGTTAGGTGTAGGCTCGTTTACAAAAACATCTAACCCGGCAAAAGCTACCTTACCGGTATCTAATGCCTCAAGCAAATCACCCTCGTTTATAACACCACCGCGGGCAGCGTTAACAATGCCAACACCTTGTTTCATTTGGGCAAACTCTTTGCTGCCAATAATAGCAGGCGAACCTTCAGTAAACGATACGTGTAGGGTTATAAAATCGGCTTGCGATAAAAGTGCCTCCAGCGTAGTGGTTTTAATAGGAACAGTAATGGTGTCGCTGGTTTGCAAAAAGTCGATAACCAAATCGGCCTCTTTAATATAAGGATCAAAAGCTACTACGCGCATGCCACAACCTAAGGCTATTTTAGCCACCGCCTGGCCTATGCGGCCAAAGCCTATAATACCAAGGGTTTTGCCTTTAAGCTCGGTACCGTTAGAGAAGTTTTTCTTCAGCTCATTAAAATGGGTAGCACCCATATTAGGCATTTTGCGGTTTAGGCGGTGCAAGCCACGCACTAGGCTAAACAGGTGGGCAAACACCAGCTCGGCAACGCTTTGGCTGCTGCTTTCAGGCGTATTAACCACAGTTACGCCTTTGCTTTTGGCATAGTCAACATCAATATTATCCATACCCACACCGGCACGGCCAACTAATTTAAGGCCCGGGCAGGCGTCAATAATATCTTTACGCACCTTGGTTGCGCTGCGCACAATAAGGCCGTTAAACTGCTGTTCGTTAATTACTTTGGCAAGCTCATCCTGTTGTACTTTAAAATCGGCAACCAAAAAGCCGGCTTCCTCTAATAGTTTTTTGCCTTCGGCATCAATGCCATCGTTGGCTAATATCTTTATCATTGT
>JAIXUZ010000011.1 GCA_027483285.1 Bacteroidota bacterium | reverse complement strand
TATGCTACCTATTGGGATGGTTTAAACCCAATGGTATCGGGCATGAGCTTTGTGCACACCCGCCGCGTAAAAAACGTTGACTTTGTATTTGGCGGTAACTTTTTTAGGGATGACGGGTACATTGGCCCTGAACCTGTTAGCCCGTTAAATGGCAACAAGATTAACAAAGGAGAGTATGACCGCCGCGGGCGCTTAAACTTAAGCGTGCGAGTTAAAAACAAAAAAGTAGAAGGCTTATTCTATGGTGTTAATGCCAATGGTATGGTATCTAGAAACGCGCAGGCGTTCTTTTGGGCCAATGCCGACAGTGGCATTTACAAAGCTTTCCCCGGTTCTATTACCAACTTTAACGAGGTTTTATGGTATGTAGACCCTTATGTACAATACTATACCCCGGGTGGGCACCGCCACGTGTTTCGTAACCGTATATTTTACAGCAACAACGAGGCTGATAATAACCAAAACACCTCATCGATACAGATGTATAACGAGTACCAACACGTTAACAAGGTTAAAAAGGTTGATGATTTTTACATTACAGCAGGGGTTACGAGCATTTACACTAACTCTCAAGGGCAGGTGTTTTCTGGCAACGAGGCTAACAACGGCAACAGCTACTCTTATAACCTGGCAGCCTATGCCCAGTTTGATAAGAAATTTTTTGGGCGCTTAAACGTTACAGCCGGTGGCCGCTTTGAGTATTTTGAGATTAACAAAAAGCGCCAAACCAAACCGGTTTTCCGCGCGGGTGTTAACTACGGGCTAACCGAGGCTACGTTTATCCGTGCATCGTTTGGGCAGGGTTTCCGTTTCCCAAGCATTGGCGAGCGTTATATAAGGACCCAATCGGGTGGCTTTGGGTTTTTTCCCAACAACGATTTAGTAGCAGAAAGCAGCTGGAATGCAGAAACAGGTGTTAAGCAACTCTTCAAAATAAAAGACTTTGTAGGCTACGCCGATTTAACAGGCTTTTACCAGGAGTATGATAATTTTATAGAATTTAATGCAGGCATTTGGGGCACAGACCCGGATTTTGCCAAAAACATTGGTTTTAAATTCCTTAACACCGGCAGGGCGCGCGTTACGGGTGTCGATTTTTCTATTACCGGTATGGGCGAGATTGCTAAGGACCTTTCTATTACCCTGTTGGCAGGCTATACCTATTCTCGTCCAATTACCCTACAGCCTGATTTAGTTTATGCTACCTCAAATTCACAGACTAATAATCAATATACCTACCGCTCTAGCTCTACCGACCAAAGCGGCGTACTTAAATACCGTATAGAGCATTTGGGCAAGGTTGATGTGGAGCTGAACTACAAACCGCTTATGGTTGGCTTTAGCACCCGCTACTACAGCCAAATGCGGAATATTGACGTATTTTTCTACCAACTAGACCAACCGGGATTTCTTAATACCGGTATTACAAACTACCGTGCAAACAACACTGCAGGCATGTTTGTATTTGATGTGCGTGCCGGCGTGAAAATATATAAAGCACTTGGCGCAACACTTATCGTATCAAACTTGTTAAATAAAGAGTACTCGTTGAGGCCGCTTAACCTGGAGCCTCCCCGTTTGACTACCCTACAATTAAGCTATAAACTGTAATTAAATAGATTGAAACATGAAAAGGATTATTACAACACTAGCCCTGCTTGCTTTTGCAACGTTTGGCTTTGCACAAACACCCGTAGATAATGGCGGATTAGAAAACTGGACTAATTCTACCGGAGGCCCAAACGGCGACTTTGAAGACCTACCTGGCCCATTTTTAAAAACACTTAACAGCCTGTATAACCTACCAGCCGTTATTGGCGGCCCGGGCCCTATTACTACTACTAAGTCTACCGATGTTTGCGAGGGTACTTACTCTGCATTAATCACTTCAAAATCATTCCAAGGCATCTTTATTCCGGGTGCTATGGGTACTTTTGATGTTAGCTTAGCCCCTCCGGGAGCCAAGTTAGGCAAACCCTATACCGACAAGCCTTTGCGCGTAAAATACTGCGCTAAATACGCCCCTGTGGCCGGCGACTCTGCTGAAGTTTTCTGTTTATTAACCAAATGGAACGGCAGCAGCCGCGATACCATTGCTTTTGGTAACATTAAACACATGTCGGCCGTAGCTAACTACACTAACTTTGAGTTCCCTTTAACTTACAGCTCTCAAGCTACACCAGATACCTGTACGCTACTTGCGGTAGCCAGTGCTGGTTACGATTTTGGTACCCTTACCAACTCTGCAGGCCAGGTAAACAGCGCGTTGACTATTGACAACCTGCGTTTTGACTTTACTGTAGGTATGGAAGAAAACACCGCGAAGCCTGAGGTAAAAATGTACCCAAGCCCTGTTAGCGATATATTGAACATTGCTTTAGAAAAAGGCGTTACAAACACCAATTACCGCATTATTGACCTTGCAGGCCGCACTGTACTTACCGGTACTATTAACGGCACCAGCAGCGCAGTAAACGTAAGCACACTAGCTGACGGCACTTACTGGGTGCAGGTGGCTAATGCGAAAGGCATTATTACTACTAAGCAAATACACAAACAATAGTAAATTTTCCCCTCTAAAGGAAAGAAAAGGCCGTTCCCGGAAGGGGGCGGCTTTTTTTGTTTGTAGATGGTTTAGTGGCTAGTGGTGTTTCACTTAAACACCAACCACGGCAAAAGCCTTGCTGTTACTTCATTTTTACCGCTGTGCCGTATAGGGTAATGCGGGTGGTATTGTCGATGGTGCTAAGTTCTATGTGGGTGTTTACTACAGCATCAGCGCCCATATCGCGGCATTTTTCGGCCAGGTTTTCCATGCCTAGGCGGGTGGCCTCGTCGTAGCTCCCGCTGGCGGTTACCACAGGTTGCTCGTATTGGTAAACCATACCGATATAGGTATAAGGTTCTTTGACATCGCCGGAATACATGGGCACTGGTTTAATTACACCACGGATATAATCGCGGCTGCGGAGGAAGGTGCCTTTTTCATCGTAAAACTTAACAGTACCGTTTATGTACTGGTCGGTGTACGATATAAACTTGCCCTCTTGCTGCACTTTGCCATTGGTATAGTATACTTTATAGGCTCCGTCTTTATTTACTACCTGATAGTAGGTGGCTTCCTTCTCGTTAGGTATTACTTTAAAGCCTGCATCGAGCCACTGCTTTGTTTGTGCATTAACCGAAAAAGTTAAGAGCATGGAGGCTACTAATAGTGTTAATGCGTGTTTCATTGTAGGTGTTTTATATTAAGCTACAGAGGTAGTCACTAT
>JAIXUZ010000265.1 GCA_027483285.1 Bacteroidota bacterium | reverse complement strand
ACGTTGGCGCGCAGGTTTAGGTTCAATGGTTCAGATACGTTGTTTACCACCACATCGTAACTGGCAAACCATGCCGCCTTATTGGTGTTGTATGTTAGTGTAAGCGTTGCCGGGGTAGATGATTTAGCCAATACCGTTACGTTTATGTCATACGTCATATCGTCTTTGTAATTAGCCAGCGCGTTTAGCTGATACTGGTTCTTTGTTTTCTCCTCGTTCAACTTTAGGGTTTCCCTGTCAATGTTCAACAGCTTGTTTTCAATTTCTGTTAGCCGGGTACGGAAAAAATCAGCCATATCTTTAAGCTGTACAACGGTTAATACAGCATCGTTACCCTTTATGCTTTGGTTGGCGCGTATTAGGTCGCGCTCCATACTATAAACCCCACGGTCGGTAGTCAGGTCGCGTACTTTTTCGTCAATCTCTTTATTGCGTTTTTCCAGTTTGGTAATATCCTCTTTACTCTCTTTCTCGCGCAAATAATTCGGCACCTGCGATACCTTTAAAATGGTAAACGTTCCCTCACCCTTCACTTGTAAATTGCTTACATCAGCATATTTGGTAATGCCCTTCAGTGTTAGTTCACTGGTGCCGCTTGCTAACGTAGCCTTAGCGGTTCGGGTTACCTGTGCCCCATCGTAGTACACAGTTACACGGTCTATTTTAGACGTTAATTCTTGCTTAGCCTGTGCCCAAACCATGGCGGGCAATACTAGTAGTATAAATAATGTTGCTTTCTTCATAATGCTTATTTCTTTGGTAACGATGCGTTTCTTCTCTCTATTCCACAATCTGCGCACGCTTATTCTAAGTATACTATTTTATCTTTAGGATATTTAACTGAGTATTTGGGCGATACTTTTCGTTCCTCGCCTGTCGCCAGCGTCATTTTCCAGCTTAGTATGCCCGTATCTTTGTTAAACGATGCATCCGAAACATCCGTATTATCAACCTCTATCTCGTTGGTTTGCGATACCGGAAAACGGTCTTCCAACACCAAGTTAATAGCCTGTTGTTTCCTGTTCTTCACCACAATATCCCAGGCACGTTTATCTATGCGGTGGCTGCCCAATAACTGGCGCTGGGTATACTCTTTGGTTTTAACCAAATCTACCTGCACATTTTTATCCCTACCAAGCGATACTTGTAGCGTATCGTTAGCATTAGTAATATTAAAAAGGCTTTTGCCTACAAAAGTATTTTCGTAGTAAATATTTACCTCTCCATCTACCAGTTCATAGTTTTGCCAGCTGGTTAGGTTTGCAGTAAGAAAGGCGTCTTTGTCTACTTTAGGTGCCGCATAGTATTCATAATACGCAGGCAGGTTATATTCTTTTATACCCACGCCGTTGGCCTTTCCGTTGCTGGATATGGTATAAGGTTCCTGTGTTTCAAAATTGTAATTGGTAGGTTGCACTACTATTGTCGATGATACGTTATCATCCGCCTTTTTCTCTACTTTTTGGTAGTTCCAGCCTGTGGTGCTTCTTACATCCCTTCTTCCAACCACCTCTCTAATATTATACCTTGCCCCTTTAGTTTTACGCCTGTTTCTATATGTAGGCACTTTTATTGTTTCGTATACTTTATCGCGTGGCACCATATCCACTTCCATATCAAAAGCGGGCCAAAGTTCCAGCGTTTCATACCCATTGCCTTTTATAACCAGCATATTTGAGTTTTGGGGTAGTGATAGTTTAAAATACCCTTCGTTATCTGTGGTTGTGCCAATACCCGTTCCTTTTATCATTATTGATGCGCCAGGCATTGGGTCGCCGGTTACCGAGTTGTAGATATACCCATCAGCTTCAGTCAACGTAGGGTTTGGGTTGTTTTGCGATACGCGGATGTTCACCTTATTAAACTCCAGAAACCATGGGGTTATTTCCGGTTTGTTATTGTTTATTGTAGGGCTACCTGTTGATAGGGTCAACTTTACATCTTTCCAATCTTCGCCGCTGCTTTGTATTACGTTGGCGCGCATGTTTAACGTTACCGGCTCCGCCACATTGTTCACCTTCAAATCGTAGCTGGCAAACCAGTTAGCCTCTGTAGTATTATAGCTTACCAAAACCGTTGCAGCGGTTGCTGCTTTGGCCTGTACGGTAATTACAATATCATACGTCATATCGTTTTTATAATTACCCAGGCTGTTCATTTGGGCATCGTTCTTCAGCTTTTCTTCGTCCAGCTTGGCAGCTTCACGGTCCAAGTCCAATATTTTGCCCTCAACCTCTATCAGGCGGTTCCTGAAAAAGTCGGCCATATCTTTAAGCTGCACAACGGTAAGCACCGCTGTGTTGCCCTTAATATTCTGGTTGGCAATAAGCAGGTTACGTTCGGCCACCAAAACGTTTTTATCAGCAGCCAAATCATCCTGCTTGCGGGCTATTTCGGTATTGCGTTTTCGCAGGGTTTCCAACTCGCTTTTGCTGTCTTTTTCGTGCAGGTAGTTGGGTATGGGTGTAATCTTCAAAATAGTAAAATTGCCTTCGCCTTTCACCTGTAGGTTACCCACATCGGCCAGTTTGGTAATGCCCTTCAGCGTAAGTTCGCTGGTGCCGCTTTGCAATTGTGTTTTAGCCACACGGGTAACCTGTGCGCCGTTGTAGAAAACCGTTGCCTTCTCAATTTTCGAAGGCAGTTCAAGCTTATGTTGCGCATATATAAATGCAGGCACAAGCAAGCCTATAAGTAGCAGTAGCTTTTTCATAGCTACAAGGTATAGATTTAGTTGCGAGAGTTGGTGAAGTAGAAATAATTTTAATGCAATT
>JAIXUZ010000252.1 GCA_027483285.1 Bacteroidota bacterium | reverse complement strand
GCCAGAGGCTTGCTGCAAAGAAGGCCACACTGCTGACGCCGGCTGCTGCAAAGATGCTAAAGGCTGCGAAGGTATGACCAAAGAAGAGTGCATTAAAATGACCGGCAAAGATTGCTCTGCCGAAGGCGCTAAAAAAGAATGCTGCGCTAAAGATAAAGCTGTAGCGCCAAGTAAGTAATTTCCCTCACCCCTTCTCTCTCCCCAAAGTAGAGAGGGGGTAAAATATATTAAGAAGCCCCGTTCTGAAAAGGATGGGGCTTTTTGTTTACCACCCCCTTCCCCCTCCTAAATTAGGAGGGGTGTTAAATTACGTGCGCATGAAACTATAAGCTGTGTATAGTGGTATGAAGTATTAAATTACATTTATACTATGCGTATAGTTGCACTTTGCATATGTTTAGGGTTGATGGGGTTTGTAACTACATCGTTTACGGATGAGAAGCCCATTAAATACTTTACGCACGATGCCGGTAGCTTTGGCTGGGCAGATACTACTGCCAATGGTATATTTGGATATATAGAAATGGATGCATGGAAGCCTTACACTAATGTTAAGGTGAAGGTGAAATCTGCAGAGGGGCTGATTACCTTAGCACCCGATAGCGCAGGTATGTTTGGCATGTGGGGGTTTGAAAATAAATACAGCCTGACGGTAGTGCGGGGCAAGAAAGAATATCCTGTTAAGCCTGATATACTATTTGATAGGAATAGCGGAAACCGTGCCCAGCTGGAACTTACTCCGGTATATTAGCTTTTTTAGCCGGGGTAACTAACCTGCGGCCGGTTTTAATTAAGTATATGCCTAAAACAGTTAAACCAATTGCAAGGAGCCATTCTGTAAGGCCTTTGGTAACCTGGTAGGTAGTCCATTCTACCCTTAAAGGAAGTTTGTTAAGATTGAAAAGCTGGCTTAAGATAAAAAGCACGCCCAGGATTATTAAAGCAATGCCGCCTATACTTTTTAAAACTTTCATTCAGCTTCCCTGTATAATTTACGGCCTTTCCAAACCAGGTAAATGGCTAGTATCCAAAACAGGATGATGGCTATGATACGGCCGGCTACATAACCGGTTTTGTAGGGCGTGCCATCGGTAGTAAGCTGCTCGGCATCTACCACCTGTAAGGTATTGGCTGCGGCTATTATAAAACCAATTACTAAATACAAAACACCTTTTTCTTTGGAACCCATGTTGTGCCTCTTTATGCATTTTGCAAAGGCCCTATACAATATTAGTAAATCCTTACCGAAATTACAATTTATTAATATTTTATATTTTTATGCTTGACTTATGCTAATTGATGTTGTATCTTTGTGGTGTTATTCGAATGACAGATTAATAGTACAGTAAAATTAAAAACTAAGCCCGGGCTAATAATCCTCCCTCCCCTCGCCTACGGCGAGGTACTCACTCCAAAGGGAGATAAAATAAGGGAAACTACAATGCTTATTACGATTTCGGAAGAATGGATTAAAAGAGATTTAAGATAAACAGTTTAGTAAGAGGACAAGCCCTGACGATAAATATCAGGGTTGAAACTTAAAACAATGAGCCATTCATTGGTCAGTAGCTAAACGGTTATGATAAGTCCCCGACGATAAATGTCGGGATGCCTGAAAAGGCAATTGATATTTTTAGGCGATTTGCTACGGCAGGTTGCCTAAAGGTATTTTCAATTGTCAATGTAAAATGGTCAATGCATAATTTTAAACCAGGTTTATTTTGTGAAATTTATTTATGCCGTAGGCATCCCTATGGGACAGCCGCTTGGCTTTTTATGCAAAAGAACACACCCCGTCAAAGCATGGCTTTGACACCCCTCTCTCAAGAGGGGATTTAGTTAGGCAAAAAACGTTAAATTTTGCTACAACCCTGCGGGTTCTAGCATTTTAATTAAGCGTCGGTTGCGGGTCGGGGGTGTTGGTGTTAAGTTCACCTTCCCAACGGGCTACCACGGCCGATGCTAAGCAGTTGCCAAATACGTTTATGGCTGTACGGGCCATGTCCATAAAGGCATCAATACCCAGTATAAGGTAGGCACGGTCTTCTTTAAGGCCTAAATAGGAGAATGATGAAACGGTGGCCAACAGTATTACAAACGATGCCCTTGGCACGCCCGCAACGCCTTTGCTGGTAAGCATCAACGTAAATACTATAAGCACCTGCTGGCTTACATCTAAATGCACACCCGATGCCTGCGCTACAAACATAGCCGCCAGCGACAGGTACAGGGTGGTACCATCCAGGTTAAAGCTATAGCCCGTAGGCATTACAAAGGCTACTATCTTTTTAGGCACACCAAACTCTACCATGCGCTCCATGGCTATGGGCAAGGCGCTTTCTGAACTGGCAGTGGCAAAGGCCAGGGTAGCAGGCTCGCGCACGGCTTTGAAGAACTTGATAACCGGTATGCGGGTTATCAGCATAATAGGTATTAACACCACTATGATAAAGGCTACAAGTGCTACATAGAGGGTTACCAGCAGCTTGATTAGGTTGCCAAACACATCGATACCATACATAGCCAAGGTGTACGATAAAGCACCAAACACGGCGAATGGCGCGAAGTACATTACTATGTTGGTAAACTTAAACATGGCTTCGGTAAGGCTTTCGGCAAAGTCAATCATTGGCTTGCGCTTTTCTCTGCTAAGCATGGCCAGGCCTATGCCAAACAGTACGCTGAAGATTACTACCTGCAAAACCTCGCCGGTGGCAACAGCATCGGCAATGTTTTTGGGGAATATGTGGAGGATGGTTTCTTGCCACGTAAGGGGTTTGGCTACTTTTATGGCTTCAGTGTTTACGGCAAGGTTTTCTAAGCCCACACCGGCCTGACTAATGTTGATTGCTATAAGGCCTATAACCAGGGCAAAGGTGGTAACAATCTCGAAGTACAGTAGCGATTTCCACCCCATGCGGCCCACCTGCTTAATGTCTGAATGGCCTGCAATGCCTACTACCAGCGTGCCAAACAACAGCGGGGCGATGATGGTTTTGATGAGTTTAAGGAAAACATCGCTCATTATTTTAAACTCTACCGCTATACCTTTGGGTATGTATAAACCCGCCAGTATACCGGCTATCATTGCCGCAAAAATAAAGGTGCTTAGCGATTTTATGCTATAGGCATAGTACAACACCGATAGGGCAAAAAGCACCCGGGTGGCCAGCATAAGGTCGGGCGAGAGGTTTACCCCTGCCCACATTTTTAAGGCCTGTAATATGGCTGTAATGGTAAATAAGGCTATGGCAGCTAAAAGCGCGTTGTTCTGTGGCTTCATATACCCGCAAAGCTAATTAAATATGCCCATTGTAAAAAGGGGAAATACCTATTCGGTTTTTAAACTGTCGGGCTCGGCATTATAGATAAGCTTACCTAAGCGGAAACGGTTGCCATACTCGCCATAGATAACGGTTACATCGTTATTAGTTTTGTACGACAGGCTGGGGCGGATGATTATTTTATTGTCTTTAGAGCTGAAGAAGGGCTTTTTAACCACATTGCCGGCAGAATCGATAGTAACCAAAGCTACCTGCGCCTTGTGCGGGGCGGTCATGTTAAAAGGCTCTGCATCAAAGGTGCCAAAAGGCATTGCCTGCTGGGTAAAGTTGCGTATATCATCGTTAAACAGCAGGTAAATGGTTTGGTCGCGCTTATACATAAGGTACGATGAGAACAAGCCATCATCATTAATGGTTTCCTGCTGCTTAGGCACCTTGCGCACCCATGCCACTGTGCCATCGGGATTTATATTGATGATGATAATATCGTTGTAGTAGTAGTGCGTGTTGCAGGTTTGCAAGCCAGTACGCATATCGTAAAAGCAGATAACATCCTCGTAGGTTTGTTCGGCAATAAGTATGGCGCCCTGGTCGTCGCGCAGAATAAAGTCGTTTAGCTTGTATTTGTAAAGCTCGCGGCCTTTGTCAACCTTATTCTGGCTCATAGACAGGCTCAGGAAGTCTTTGTCAAAGTCTTTAACACCTTTGCTACTTATATCGCCCGACTTGCCATCAATGCGGATGTAGAAACTGCCCGCCACATCGTCTTCCGACTTTGCCAGGTTAGAGTAAAAGCCCGCCACCAGTATGTTGCCGTCGCCGGAACGTTTCAGCAGTATTTCTGATATGCTTTTAGTACCTAACGAAAGGTCGTACTCGCGCACCTTACCATCGGCAGCAATAGAAAGCAGCAGGTACGATGAACTATACTTCTCTTTAAAAAACAGGCCTTTTTCAAGAGAATTGATTTTTAAAAGGACATAGAAGTTACCCTCTACATCGCTTATACCATTAATAATGTTTACCTGCTCTTTTTTATAGGGTATATCTATCGATTTAAAAAAGAGTTCTTTAAAATCAGCCCCATCAACCAAACGGCAAACCAGGCGCTCGTTATCGGTTTTGGTATCATACTCGGTATGGTAAAAAAACAGGGCAGAGCTATCTGCCGAAAGGGCTACATGCTCCCTTCGGTTGTCGCGGCGTGTTTCTGATGGGATAAAATCAACCTCGCGGCTGTTTTTGGTATATACCTTGCCGGCAGTGTCTACACTATAGGCAAATACCGATTTTTTGCTGGCATCGCGGTTAAAAAAGCTGGTTAGCAAAATGAAGTTGCCCTTTATCTGCAACATATCTTCTATAGAAACCTCCTCTCCAGCACGGGTGGGTATATCCATAGGCCGGGAGAACTCTTGCTGTAGCGAGAAACCCGAATATTTATCAAGCCAGATATGCGGTATGTATGAAAATACATAGCCGCCACTGTAGCGGAAAGCGTAATAACTGTCGTTATCCTCGCCTACAATTTTAGTTATGTAGCTGTTCTTTTTATTCTTATAACTATCGCCCCACTTAACGCCCAGTTGCTGTGCATTGGCAACAATGCTGATAAACATTAGGGTGGTAATATATATGTTGCGGACGTTCATTCTCATGCATTTATGGCAAATATAGACTTTTAGCTAAAATATGCCTTTTAATCTAAATGTGTTTAACTTAACTTTGTTCTTGATAATCATACTTATATGCTGTTACGATACGTAATTTCCTTATTTTCCATATTTGTGCTAAGCTTTAATAGCCTGCAGGCACAGCAACCCAATGCGCCCCAAAACCCCACCGATGTAATCTCTCCTTGGTATTTCCATGTAGAGTTTGAACCCATTATTGGCGAAACCGTGCCTGGTTACCACTCTTTTGCCTATGCAACTTATGGTAGCAAATGGCTGCTGATTGCCGGGCGTACCAACGGTTTGCACGGGCTAAACAGCAATAGTAATTTCGAAACTGAATATTCAAACAACAACATAATTGTAATTGATACTACCGATTGGCAATGGTCTGCCGCATCGCTAAACCAACTGTCAACAGCCCATGCCGACCCATTACGTTCTACCAATATGCAGTTTTTGCAAAAAGGCGACAGGCTTTATATTGTAGGTGGTTATGGTTGGGATAGCACCAATGCGATGTTTGCTACCTTCCCTTTTATTACTGCTGTTGATGTTCCGGGGCTTATAAACGCCGTAGAAACAGGCGACAGTATTAGCCCCCATTTAGGGTTTTACCTGGACAGCACAATGGCTGTTGCCGGTGGCGAATTAGAGGAAATTAACGACACCTTTTACCTTGTAGGCGGGCATAAGTTTGAAGGCCGCTACTCTGACCAAAACAACGGGCAGTTTACCCAAACCTATACCAATGCCATACGCTCTTTTACGGTGGTTGATATTGTGCCCAGCGGCCCGTTTGCCCCAATAAACCACAGCGAGGTGGTTGATACTAATAACTTCCACCGCCGCGATTTGAATGTGGTTAAACTGGAGTTTGATGAAGGGGATAAACTTGCGATATTAAGTGGTGTTTTCAAAAAGAACCAAAACCTACCCTATACCGAACCTATTTATTATGATGGGCAAAATACACAGGTGTTTTCAAACTTTAATCAACGATACAACCAATATACAACAGCTAACTTTACTGTGTATGATGATTGGCTAAATTCAGGTATAAGTAGCGTTTTGCTATTAGGCGGAATGGGCACACATAATAACCTTGACCAGTATGATTCTTTAGTACCGTTTGTAAATACCATAAGCTACTTGTATTTTAATGCTAATGGCCCTACTCAGCCTTTTGGCACATTTGGTTGGGAAGAATATCAATACAATAATCCCATGCCAGGTTTACTGGGTACTAACGCTGTATTTATTGCAGGCAATGGTGTAGATACCACCCATGGTGCTTTTAGCAGGGTAGGTTTACCCTTTAGCCAATCAGAACCCCGCAAATTTATAGGCTATTTCTTTGGCGGCATACGCGGCACTGCACCAAATAATGCCATCTCATCAGCCAACGATACTATTTACAGGGTTTATATAAAAGGCGACTATGTTGGTGGTGTAGAAGAAATACCTACTTCGCTTACCCTTAAAAATATGTTCCCCAACCCAGCAAATGATGTTGTTACCCTGCAACTGGATTTGAAAAAAGCACAACCCGTTAGCATTACTATTCTTTCTGTTGATGGTAAAAAACAACAGGCCAACTATGCGGGTAAACTATTGCAAGGCAACCAAACCATCAGCCTAAATACAACCCAACTTGCAGCAGGGCTTTACTTTGTTTCTATTGAAACCCCCGAGGGCCGTTTGGTTAAAAAACTAAATGTTATCAGGTAACTATTTACAACAGGTTACCCATTTATTATATAAATGCCTTATTTTTGGTACAAATATGGCCGAATACATACAAAACGTTACAAATCAACACTTTAAAAAATTTGGCACGGTGGTTGTAAATGCCATTTTGAAAAAAAAACTGTATATGAAGACCAAATTTATTTTCGCAAGTATATTAGCTGTATTTGTACTTAGTACTTCAGCTATTGCCCAAACCGGCAAAACAGCTAAGCCTGCCACCACCAAAAAAGGGGGCAATAAAAAAGGTGCTACCTCGGCTAAAGGTGGCAAAGGAACTACCGCAAGCACCTCTGCTACATCTGATACTTCAAAAGTAGCTATCCCAACCAGCAGCAAGCCGGGCAATGCCGGTAAAGGCAACGATGGCAAACCTGCTACTGGTGTTGTACCAGGAGCCAGCGCCGCGGTTTCTGCCGACAATCCGTTTAAAGAACTTATTGCTAATGCTAAACCTGTATTGCAGGAAACAGCCAATGGCAGCATCAACTTTACCGACGAGTATGTGGAGGCTAAAGGCTCATCTGTAATAGATAACGACCGTTTTAAAAACCCTGCACAAGCTAAATTAATGGCTGAGCGTGGCGCTATTGTAGTAGCACAGCGTAACCTGTTAGAAATTGTTAAAGGGGTTAGCGTAATTGGCGAAACTACTGTTGAAGATATGATTACCACTGGCGACTATGTATATACCCGCGTAGAGGGTGTAGTAAAAGGCGCTAAACAATTTGGCCCATCGCGCGAGGAAGCCGGTGTTATTACTGTTACCCTGCGTATGCCCTTATACGATAAAACCAATGGTGTAGCCGCAGGCTTTACCCCTACCAGCTTAGCCAATGCCCGTAAATCATCGGGCCTTGTAGAAGATGCCGCTGATGTGGTAAACGCTGTTGCAGGAGAGCAGGTAATTGATGGCTCTAAACCCATTGCCTTTAACATTGGTGGCAAAACATTTGATGCCTCTATGTTTCCTGTAATAGTTGACGAAAACGGAAGGGTACAGTTAGACTTCTCAAAAATCTACGAAAAATCAGGTAACATACCTAAAATACTAAACCTTGGCAAAGACCTTATGGATGCCAGCGGGTTTAAAAAAGGCGCTGATATTATAGAACTTATTCAGGATAAAGCAACTGGCAAACTTACCCTTGCCGATACCACCAAAAAAGGTAAAATAAACTGGGGCAAAATTGCCGATGTTGCCGGTAAAGTAGGTAAAGTATTGTTGAACATATTGCTATAATCACACCCATGCGCTTGTTGCCCAAACTTATAATTATTTGCTCGCTATTTGTATCTGCCTTTAGTGTAAACGCTCAAAACGTTAGCACGGTAGATGCTACAGGCTCTGGCCTTACAAAAGCCGATGCTTTGCAAGATGCACTACGTAACGCCATCAGCCAGGCTGCCGGTGTTTCGCTAAAATCGCAGAGTACGGTAGAAAACTTCATTCTGGTATCAGATGCCATCTCTACCAATACCGAAGGCTACATCTCTAAATACAGCGTTACTAAAGAGGTGCCCTTACGCGACCGTTTTGAGGTTACCGTTAATGCTACCGTATCGTTAGATCCTGTTAAGGCCGATTTTCAACTATTGGCTAAAACCATAGGTGGCGTGCGCTTTATGGCTGTACCTAACGAGGCGAAAGCCAAGACTGACAAAGCCAACTACGACTTTGCTGTTGATGCGATAAACTCAGCCTTAGCGGCTAAAAAATACCGCTACGTTGACAAAACACGCTACGAGAACCTGAAGAAAGAGGCCATGAATATTATGGAAGAAGGGGACACCGGAATCCAGTACGTTCAAACCCTTGGTATTAAAGCCGATGCCCAGTTTATTATTGAACTGGTAGACATTAACACCAGCACCCGCGAGGGCGCCTTTGGTACCCGTACCGAAACTAAAACCAACATTGTAGCCAAAGCCTACGATAACTGCACCGGCGAAGGACTGGGTACCGTTATTATGGAAAGCGGCTGGAGCACTGCCAGCGATGCCGGTACTATAAACCGTGCGTCTATTAAAGAAGCTATAGACAATGGTGTAGAAAGCCTTTTGCTAACCTTTACATCATACATTGGAGATTGGGTTAACAACGGCACCCCCTTTGAATTGCGTTTCTACGAAATGGGCACTTTCCGCGATTTGCGCGAACTGCGCAACAAGCTTAAAGCCGACCTTACCTTTGGTGGCCAGCTAGAGCTAACTTCGGTAAACAACTACAGCAAACTTATTTGTACCTACAAAAACAAAGGCGATGATATGGCCGATAAGGTGTTAGACATTTGCGACGGAATCCCTACACTGGTAGATAAAAAGATTGACGTGAAGCTAATCTATGGCCGCCAGATATCGTTTGCGCCACAAAGCTATGTAGTGCCTAATATGGTTAAGCCTGCTGCAGGTTCTGGAACAGGTAACGCACCTGGCGCTGTAACACCACCTGCCGATAAAAGCGGTAGTACAGCACCTGCAACAACAACCCCTGTAAAAAGCACTACTAAACCTGCCGGTACAACAAAATCATCTACCAAACCCACAAGCACTAAAACAGGTACTACCACCAAATCGGCCACTACCAAGCCGGGTGTAAAAACCACAACCCCAAAATCAAATTAACATACATAAACCTTTACCCCATGAAAACATTATTTTCATTCATACTGTGCACGTTTGCCGCCCTCACAGTAAGCGCGCAAAGCCCGTCTGCCAGCGTTACCTTCTTCTCTCAGGATGGCCAAAAATTCTGGGTGATTATGGATGGCATTAAACAAAATGATAAGCCCGATGCTAACGTTAAAGTTACCGGCCTTACCAACTCTAACTACCGTGCTAAAATTATTTTTGTAGATAACACTATCCCTTCTATCGACAAAAATATTCAAACAGTTGATGTTGAAGACAAGTACTTTGATGCTACTTACAACATTCAAAAAGATAAAAAAGGCAAAATGGTAGTTCGCATAAGCAGCTTTTCTGAAAGCAAAGGCGGCCCAACAAGTGCCCAAACCGTACCTTTCCATACTGACGACAAATACGGTTCAGACTTTAATACAGCCGTTGTTCCAACCCAAACTACTACCAACCAAACTACCACTACAACTACCCGTGGCAACACCGGTAGTGTAAACCAAAATGTAACTGGTGGTTCAGGTAGTGATAAAGCTACTATCAATCAAAACGTAGTGGGTAACGACAGGGGTGTAAACTCCAGCCAAACCATTACCGACCCCGATGGCAATACCGTTAAAATGGACATGAATATGGACGCTACAGGTGGCGGCATTAAAATTGACGACGGCATGGGTGGTGGCGTTAACATGAACCTTGGCATTAACATATCAGGTATGGATGGTGCAGGTACTACAACTACTACCACTACTAAAACTACTACCACTACAACATATTCATCATCTGGCACCGGTAGTGGCACACCAGATAACCGCCCACCGGCAAACACTACACCTCCGCCTCCACCACCACCATCAAACAGCAATGGTTGTGTGTTTCCTGCATCGTCTGCAGATATGGGCAACCTAAAAGGCAGCATACAAAAGCAATCCTTCTCTGATAACAAAATGAACGTGGCTAAAACCTTCTTAAAGAACAAATGCCTTTCTGTTTCACAGATTAAAGACGTGATGGGCTTGTTCTCTTTTGAGGGCGATAAACTATCGTTTGCTAAACTGGCTTACGACCGTTGCGTAGATAAAGAAAACTACTACATGGTTAGCGATGCCTTCAGTTTCTCATCATCAAACGATGAGCTGACTGACTTCATCAACAGCAAGTAATTTTAACATATTATTGATAAAAGCCTCGCTAATAGCGGGGCTTTTGTGTTTTAGAAAACTGTCATCCCGAACTTGATTCGGAATCTAATGTAACAGACAGACCTTTCTACAGATGCTGAATCAAGTTCAGCATGACAACCCCACATTTTTTTATGATAACACCTGCCTAATAGCCTCTAACTTCAATAAGCACTCTTCGTACTCCTGCTCCGCATCGGCTTTGGCGGTAATGGCGCTGCCCGCCCAGTAAGATAGCCGTTTGGTCTTTTCATTATAAAATATACTGCGGATAACCACATTAAAGTCAAAATCACCCTCAGGGGTTATATAGCCAACAGAGCCGGAGAACAATCCCCGTGCCCCTGCCTCGTGCCCATCAATAAGCTGCATGGCGCGTATCTTAGGTGCTCCCGTCATACTGCCCATGGGGAAGGCTTTTTTAATCACCTCTGCAAAGCCCCTGCCTTCTTCCATCTCAGCACTCACCGTAGATATCATGTGGTGTACTTTAGGAAAGTGATACACACCAAACAACTCATCAACCTTAACACTACCAACCTTGGCTGTGCGGCCTAAATCGTTACGCACCAAGTCAACTATCATTACGTTCTCCGCACGCTCTTTCTCGCTGCTTATAAGGGCCTCTGCATTGGCTTTGTCTTGGGCTTCATCAATTCCCCTTGGGCTTGTCCCTTTTATGGGCTGTGAGTAAACAGTGCTGCCCTGCTTTTTGGCAAACCGCTCAGGGCTTGCAGATAGTAAATACCTTCCGGCGGTTTTTACAAATGCCGCAAACGGCATCGGCGATGCTGCTACCAAATGCTTATAGGTAGTATAGGGGTTGATATGGGCCTCTTCCGCACTAAACTCCATACAGTAGTTAGCCTCGTAAATATCACCCAGTTGTATATGGTTTTTCAGGCTGTTTACCTGCGCTATG
>JAIXUZ010000378.1 GCA_027483285.1 Bacteroidota bacterium | reverse complement strand
TCTGTAGCATCCGTTTCCCCAAAATATTCCAGTAGCATAACATTACGGCACCGTGTTTTTATGGTAGCGTAGTAAAGCAGCGCTTTCATTCGCTTTTCATAGCTGGCCTTTAGTTTCCAATACATATCCTCGCTCATCCGCAACTGCTTTTCTGTTGCAAAGGGCATGGTAAATATTATCTGTGGCTTATCAGTAGCCTTAACGTAATCTAACACCTCTTGTTTTTTTAGTAGTTCCAGGTTATATATCACCTGCTCTTCCCTGAGTTTAGCGCCCTGGGCAATGGAACGTTCGTTTATGTTTACGTATTGCTCAAACATACCACCATACAAGCGCAGCAGGGTGCGTATAAACGCATCCATTTTTGGGTTCTGCACCTGGTAGTTATACAGGTCGGCATGGTTAATGGTAATAAACACCCGCGATGGTTTATACAACGCCTCTGTCAGTTCCAGGTACCCTTCTTTCTCCAATAGCTTCAAGCTATTAAATACCAGCAGGGCTTCAAACTTATAATAGCTGCAAAAGTGTTGTATATCAAACTCAAAGGCTTGCCCCATTGCCGATCCTTCTGCAATAAAATAATAGCTGCTTAGGGCTTTGTATACGCGTTTTATTTCCTCTATCGGGGGGAATGCCTTCTCGTATCTTTTCTCCGCGTCTTCCCCGTCATTGCTGCCATACAATAGCACGGCATACGCTTTCTCCCCATCACGGCCGGCACGCCCTGCCTCTTGAAAATACGCTTCAGGGCTATCGGGTACATCTAAGTGCACCACAAAGCGCACATCGGGTTTGTCTATACCCATGCCAAAAGCGTTGGTGCAAACTATCACCCTTACGCGGTTTTGCAGCCAGTCGTTTTGTTGCAGGTTGCGTGCGGCTATCTCAAGCCCGGCATGATAAAATGCCGCGTTAATATTTTGCCTGCGCAGGTAGTCTGCAATGTCTTTGGTTGCCCTGCGGTTGCGTACATACACTATACCGCTCCCTTTAACATTATGGCAAATCTCCATCAGTTTGGCCAGTTTGCTGTCTTCATAGCGAACTATGTAGGCTAGGTTTTCCCTTGCAAAGCTTTTGCTAATGGCATTCTTCTGCTTAAACAGCAGTTTCTTTTGTATATCCTCAACCGTTTCTGCCGTGGCCGATGCCGTAAGTGCCAGTATAGGCGTCTTAGGAATCAACTCGCGTATATCAGCAATCTTTAGGTACGATGGCCTGAAATCATTGCCCCATTGCGATATACAATGCGCCTCGTCAACCGCCACCAGGTTCACTTTCATTTTCTTAATCCGCTCCCTTACCAACTCTGTACCCAACCGCTCCGGTGATAGGTAAAGGAATTTTATGTTGCCGTAAATGCAGTTATCCAACACAATATCAATCTCGCGGTAGCTCATTGTAGCGTTTACCGTAACGGCATTTATGCCCCGCTTTACCAGGTTGTTTACCTGGTCCTGCATCAACGCTATAAGTGGCGATACTACTATACAAATACCCTCTTTTACCAATGCAGGCACCTGAAAGCAGATAGACTTGCCACCACCCGTAGGCATCAATGCAAGGGTATCTTTACCATCCAAAACCGATTGCACAATCTCCTCCTGCAATGGCCTAAAAGCATCGTATCCCCAGTATTGTTTTAATATGTCTGCTGGCGTTGGCACGGCATAAAAATAGGGCATAAATTTTTAGCAGTATTAAACAACCCGCTATCAACCTGAACTTTATTGCCTGCTTCAACGTTAAGCGGTTGATAACTCCGCGCCGCCTGAAGATATTCTACCCAACCGTTTCTGAAATTTGTATTCATGTTAACATGGCCGCGGCTGCGCAAGTGGCTTACACGCTTTTTCTTTTTCTCATCCCTGCCCTTTGTAATTGTTTACTTAGTGGCCATGGTGTTTTTTGTCTTTTTTAAAGAAGATGCTAAACGTTATTTGGTTAAAAAACTGAATGAAGAACTGGTTACCGAGGTTAAGATTGAGGACATTGATTTTTCTGTTTTAAAGAAGTTTCCTTACGCTAGTATAGAGTTAAGTAACGTTTCTGCCGATGAGGTAACCAATAATCCGGTTAAAGAAAAGCTCTTTACTGCCGGCCGTATTTATTGCCTTTTTAATTGGTACGAACTTATTAGCAACAACTACCATTTGCGTAAGGTAGAGTTTCAAGACCTGAAGCTTAACCTTAAACGTTTTGATGATGGGACCGATAACTTCCATTTTTGGAAAGAGCAAAAAAGCACCGGCGAACCTGCTGAGTTTACACTCAACATACACAAAGTAAAATTTAAAAATGTAGAGTTTAAGTATGTTGACCGTAAGAACAAAACCTTTTTAGGGTTGAATTTGCGCGAGGGCATGATATCGGGCAGCTTTGCCGATGAGCAATATACCCTTACCGCGCGCGCTGCTTTAACGGCCGACGTGTTAACCTTTGGTGGCATTACAGTGCCCCCAACACCCGACGTACGCATTAGCTTTATTGCCGATGCCAACAACAAAACCAAGACCTATAATTTTCAAAATGCCGAAATTTATTTAGGTAAGCTGGGGTTGTTGAGTAACGGGCAAATTGTAGCGGGCGAAAACCCATCATTAAACCTCAATATTAAAGGCGATAAACTTGATGTAGCTGCTGTACTGTCTGCCCTGCCTAGGGAATACGCATCGTTTGCTGATGATTATGAGAGTAAAGGCCTGTTTTATTTAGACGGAAAGATTGCAGGCCCATTGGGCAAGCCAGTTGCCAAAGCCACGTTTGGCATAAGCAGCGGCAACATTACCCATAAACCCACCAAAACGGTAATGAGCAATGTTAACCTTAGTGGCACCTTTAACAGCGGCGAGGTGTTGCAAAAAGGCGAATTGGTGGTAAGCAAACTTAGCCTGCAACTTAAACAGGGCGCCTTGCGTGGCAAGTTTAAACTGGTAAACCTGGTAAACCCATACATCTCGGCATCGTTACAAGGCACTGCGGAATTGGCCGATATTAAAAACTTCATCCCCGGTAAAGAGATTAAGCAAATGTCGGGCAGCCTTACCGTTGATGCGGAGATTAAAGGCCCGCTTGGGCAGGTAGAAGCCCTGGCCGATGGTAATGTAAATGCAGTAGCTACAGGCCATGTTACCGTGCGCAATGGGTTGTTGGAACTTGCCAGCTTTCCGCACCGCATATCTAAAGTAAATGCTACCGCTGGTTTTGGCAATGATATTGTCGATTTAAGCCATTGTGCATTTAATATTGGCCGCAGCAATTTTACCCTAAACGGACGGGTTCTTAGCTTCCCATCGTGCGTGCTGAACAGTAAAGAAAAAATCCATGTCGATGCTTCATTAGGCTCTAGCTACTGCGATATCGGCGAGTTGATAAAGCGCCCTATCGATAATCCATTAAAAGATACCGCTTCGGTTTTTGTACTGTCTGAAAGGTTAGAGAGTGAACTCACCATTAAGGCTGATAAAATTACCTTTAACAAGTTTGCCGCGCTAAACTTTAAAGGCATCCTAAAGCTATACAATAGAGTAATCGATTTATCATCGGTAGCGTTGCAAACAGCAGGGGGCTCGGTTAACCTTACCGCCAATATTGATGCCCGTGGCACCAGGAAAATACACACCGCTTGCGAGGCTAAATTTGACAATATAGACATACACACCCTGTTTTATGAGTTTGACGACTTTGGCCAAACCACCATGCAAAGTAAGCACCTTAAGGGAAGGCTTACCGCATCGGTAGCCTTTGCTGCTAACTGGAGCAAGCAACTGGATATTGATATGCCAAGCATAGAAGCCGAAAGCGATGTGAAACTGGAGAATGGCGAGTTGATAGAGTTTGAACCCGTAAAGGCTATGTCTAAATTTATTAAGGTTGATGAGCTAAGCCATATTTATTTCTCTAACCTTAGCAACCATATCATCATCCGTAATAGTACTATACAAATACCTACTACCGAGATTCAGTCGAGCGCCTTAAACCTTTCAGCCTGGGGTACGCATGACTTTGATAACAACATTGATTACCACGTACGTGTGGGCTTGCGCGAGCTGCTCTCTAAGAAATTTTTAAAGAACAAACCCAAGCAGGTAGATGCTGATGGCGAGGTAGTAGAAGACGACGGGCGCGGAGGTTCTAACCTTTTTTTACGGGTTACAGGTACAGCCGAAAACCCTAAGGTGAAGTACGATATGGGCGCGGCTAAAAACAAGATTAAGGAAGATTTTAAGAAAGAAAAGTTTGTGCTGAAAGATATATTGAAAAAGGAGTTTGGCCCTAAAGATGGCAAAAACAAAAACGAAGACAACCCGCCCAAAGACAGCAAAATATTAAACTTTGATACGGGGAAAAAGAAGAAAGAGAAAAAGAAAAGCATGGCGCCCGATAACCAGCCTGTTATAGAGTGGGAGGATAACTAACCAACTCCTGTTTTCCGATAAACGGTTTTTTTTGTTTTTTTATTCAGTGCAACACAATAATATCTTTGTTGCAGAGTTATAGAGAGTAGAGTTAGGTTTATAGATGTTTATTTACTGTGTAAGAAAAGGCCCGCCGGCGCAATTGGCGGGTCTTTT
>JAIXUZ010000342.1 GCA_027483285.1 Bacteroidota bacterium | reverse complement strand
TCTTATGCATACTAAGTAAATACTAACTAATCTTAAAACACCATATTATGGTCTTCATCGTAATGCTAGTAGTAATGCTGATATCAATGGTTATAGGCCTTTTGCCTAGGTTATAAAGAGCTATTTTCTCTTATTATATGCACTATTTTTGGACGTTCCCCTACGTCTTGTCAGGTTGTCCATTATAGCCCTCATTTTATTCAGGTGCCTGTATGCCGACATTTATCGTCGGGGGCTGCCACTCCCATCCCTAACGCATTTTTCAGATTTTATATCCCCTTTCAAGAGGGGATATTTTGACATTTTAATTGAACATATATCCCCTTTCTCAGTTTAAATACCAAACAGGCATTGGCTTAATAATTTAATTTGCCCCATCACAAATGCCGTTATATTTGCAATATGATTAAAAATCGTTCGCCCTATATTTACCTGCCACTGGCCTTTGCGGCCGTATTACTTGTAGGCATCTTTTTAGGTACCCAATTATCTCCCGGCGGCGGAGGTGTTTTTTCTTCCGGTAGCGGCAGTGGAAAGTTCGAAACTGTTATTGATTATATACACGATGAGTATGTAGATACCATCAGCAAAAAAAGGCTTACCGAGCTTGCCCTAACACTATTGCTTCCTCACCTCGACCCTCACTCAGGCTACATTCCTGCCGAAGATCTAAAGGGAGTGAACGAGTCGATGGAAGGCAACTTTGAAGGGATAGGGGTAGAGTTCAACATACAGCGAGACACCATTTGGGTAGTGGCAGCCATTGCAGGTGGCCCCTCTGATAAAGTAGGCATCCGTGCCGGCGACCGTATTGTTAAAATAGAAGACGAAAACGTAGCCTCTAAAGGCATAAAGAACGAAGATGTAATTAAAAAACTGCGTGGCGACAGGGGTACTAAGGTGCGCGTTGGCATTGTACGTGCAGGCAATATGAAAAAGCCACTGGAGTTTACCATCACCCGTGGTAAAATTCCTATCCACAGCATAGAAACTGCGTATATGGTAGATGGCGATATTGGCTACATACGCCTAACCCGCTTTGCCGAAACCAGCTACAACGAGTTTATTGATGCTTTTACTACCCTGCAAGGCCAGGGCATGAAAAAGCTAATCTTCGACCTGCGCGATAACCCCGGTGGATTGCTGGATGTGTCTATTGACATTGCCGATGAGTTTTTGAGCAAAGGCAAACTGATTGTGTATACAGAAGGCCGCAGCTACCCGCGTAAAGATAATTTTGCAACCAACCGTGGAGTGTTTGAAAGCAGCCCGCTTGTTATCTTGGTTGATGAAGGTTCAGCATCGGCCAGCGAGATTGTTGCAGGCGCCGTGCAGGATAACGACAGGGCAACCATTATAGGCCGCCGTACTTTTGGCAAAGGCCTGGTACAGCACCAACAGGAATTAAAAGACGGTTCGGCACTGCGCCTAACCATTGCCCGCTACTATACCCCAACCGGCCGTAGCATTCAAAAGCCTTTTGTACCGGGTGCAGAAGATTATTACGATGAGGTTAGCAAACGTTTTGATACTGGCGAATTGGAGAATGTAGACAGCGTAAAACTGGATAAGAAAAACATTTTCCGCACCCCTAAAGGCAAGGTAGTATATGGCGGTGGCGGCATTATGCCCGATATTTTTGTGCCGCTTGATACTGTTGGTTTTACCCCATACTACACCGCATTAAGCAGCAAAGGGCTTATCAACGATTTTGCCCTTAACTACGTAGATAAAAACCGTGCATCGTTAAAAGCACGCTACCCCAACGCTAAAACCTATGCCGATGGTTTTGTGGTTGATGATGCCATGCTGAACGATTTGGTAAACTATGGAGTAAGCAAAGGTGTGCCAATAAACTCGGTGCAATTGCAACGTTCGTCATTCCTTATCAAAGAAAACATGAAAGCCATTATAGGCCGCTCGGTAGGTGGCAGCGAGGCGGTTTACCGCACCCTGCACAAAAACGATAAAACCTTTGGCAAAGCGGTTGATGTGCTACGCAATGGCAAGTAAGACTGCTCTTATATAATTTGTATTTTCCCCGCATGAAATGGAGGCAGATACTCAATAGCAGGCAATTCCCTTTTATGGTGCTTGGCATTGGGCTACTGCCTTTTTTCGTACTCGCTTTTTTTACCTATCCGGTATCTGATGATTATTCCTTCTTTATTGATACACAATCACGCTCTTTTATTGAGTTTTTAAACTGGGGGTATACCCATTTAAGCGGGCGCTATACAGCCATTGCAATTACCGCTTTATTAAATCCTTTAAACAGTAATAGCTTTTGGTTATACAGGGTATTTGTATTGGTCATATTTATTGGGTTTAACCATTCGGCTTTTTTATTTTTAAAAGAAGGGGCTAAGCGTTTGCATATTAACCAAGCTAATCTAGTTGCTAGTATTATGTTGCTCTATTGGTGGCTGCTAATGCCTAATACGGCTGAGTTGGTTTATTGGTATAGCTCTTCATACTCATACACCATTGGGTTAATAGGCCTTTTGTTTTGGGGCTATTTTTTGATGAAAGAAAACAAACCAATGGCGTGTATCCTGCCTGTTTTTATTGCAGGCACTTGCGAGTTGGCCGCAATACTTATGCTGGTGGTTACCGCAGTGCTATTTGTATACCATATAGCACGAAAAATAAAATTGCCCAAATACTATTACTCAGTATTATTTACGGTTGTTATTTTCTCAATGGTTGGATTATTATCACCGGGTAATTTTCATAGAAGCGAAGGGCTTGCAGCACCCGTAGAAGATTTTGCCATGCATAAGCTAAACCTGGCCATTGGCACTGTTGTTAAGTCGTTTGATATTGCAGTAGACTTTTTCCTGCTGAATTTATTTACGTTGGTAATTGTAATAATACTGGCAATTGCAACACCAGGCTATCATCCATCAGAAAGCACAAAAAAAGCAGCTAAATATATGCTCTTCGGCTCGCTGGGAGTAATACCCTTAATACTATTTCCTTACTACTGGGTTTTCGAAATGGACTTTATTCCTCTACGCATAATTAATTACGCGTTTATAGCTTTCAGTATACTATACATACCTGCATTACTTATTTATTATAAACCTTATTTCAGTTCACGCTGGTATAAAAATAAAATGAAATATGCGGTGGTTTTTATCAGCCTGATATATGTGGGTTTCCGCTCAAACCTGCGCTATGCTGTTACTGATTTGGTTAATATTAATACCTACAAACAGCAGGTTGACAATCGCTATAAAGTATTAGCAGAAAATAAAGGAGATATTGTATTTGATGGGCTTGCTTATTATCCCAATACCATCCTCCACATGGATTTAGACACCGCTGCAACCCATTGGTACAACCGCAGCCTGGCAAAGTATTACAGTGTAAAAAGCGTGGTTAGAAAGTAGCTGTTACTTCTTAGTTGTTTCTTCTTTCTTCTTTCTTCTTTCTTCACCGTATCCTGCGCATTAGTATCATTCAAAAAATCATCAGCTGCATTGGCAATAGAATCAATTTCTTTGGCTGCTTTAGCATCTTCTTCCATTGTGGGTTTGCTGCTGCTGTTGCAACCCAGTACAAATGCTATTATTAGTATGATTAATCAATTTTTCAATGCTGTGCTTTGTTACAGTTTTTACATGTGCCTGTGGCCAGGTAGTTCATATCAGTAAACGTATAGCCTTGTGGTAAAGTTATGGTAGGCACACTAATATTCTCCAGGCAAAATGTTTGTCCGCAGGCACCGCAGTTAAAGTGCACATGGCTGTGGTGGTGGGCCTCTTCGCTGCAAGTGTCTTTGCAAAGGGCGTAACGTACCACACCATTTTCGGCAGGTATTTTATGCACCAGCCCTTTGTCAACAAACGATGTAAGGGTGCGGTAAATAGTAACACGGTCAAAATCGCCCACAAGGGTTTGCTCAATATCAGAGTGGCTTAAGGCATGTGGCTTGCCCATAAATAAGCCCAACACCTGCTGGCGTACGGGTGTTATCCGCAACTTGTGGTTTTCCAGCAATGTGGTATTGTTTCCGTGGGTGTGCTTTTTCATTACACTACAAAATTATAAAAAACTAACGGTCTATTTGCAACAATGTTGCAAATTAGTTGTATTTTTGCAATGATAATTCAAATGGAAGATACCCAAAGCACATACAAACAGTCTACCCGCTTAGATACAGCCGGCTTTATAGCCTCATTTATCTGCGCGGTACATTGCGCGTTTATGCCGTTGTTGCTTGCTTCGCTGCCTATGACAGGTCTTGCCTTTTTAGCAAACCCCTTATTCGAAGCCATTATTATTGCCATCAGTTTTGCCATCGCATCCATTTCATTATTCCGTGGGTACTTTAGCTACCACCATAAGGTTACCGCACTGGCAATATGCATTACAGGCTTTCTTCTAATCGCTGTAGGTACGTTTACAAACCTTGCACACAGCTACTTGCTACATGCCTTTGGGGCGTTGTTTATTGCGGGTTCGCATATTGTAAACCATTTTTTAACCAGGGCCTCTCTTTTACGCTAACCCAACGTGCAAGCCTAAGTCCTTTCTTTGCTATATTTGGCATAAATATGCCACTGTATGCCCGTTAGGTTTTCAAGGTTTTTTTCTGTAGTTGTTTTACTTGTGTTATTTACTGCTGCCAATGGGCAACGTACACGGTATTCAACAGAGTCAGAAGTGGGCTGCACACCGTGCTTTGATACCATTAAACTGTTCGGCATAAAAAACATACAAGATGTAAACCGAATAATGCCTACATGGGTTCCCGTTGCAGGTAAAGATACTGTGGTGGTGTTAGAAGGAATGGTAAAAAGCGGGGTAGATAAATTCGGCATTAATAACGGCCCTTTGGTTAGTTACGAAGATTTGCCGCTATTCCACTACACGCACGATATGTGCTTTAACGTTACCCCCGATTCGGCTTTCCAACACATGCTGGCATACCAGGTTTTTACGGGTACTGAAACACATATTGTAGAAGAGTTTGATGGCGCACAAAAACCGGGAGATACTACCCGGCAGCGCGATGTGCACGTGGAGTGGGAGAGTGGCCTTGGCCAAAGTAACCCTGGTAACCCATGTGCGGCGCTCAACAGGCTGGGCAAAAGCTGCGGTTTTTCAACTACAGGGCACCAACGGGGCGATTATATTTGGAACTGGCCTACCACAGGCGACTGGGTGCATATAGAGGGCTTATGGATTTGGGACCGTGGCC